>JANOHN010000093.1:0-3082 GCA_031406505.1 Acidimicrobiia bacterium
TTGTGCGGCTCGGTGTGGACCACCGACGGCGAGCACGGCGCGGCGGTCGCGGCGCAGATGCGCACCGGCGTCGTGGCGATCAACTCGTCGATGATCCTCGACTTCAATGCGCCGTTCGGCGGGTTCAAGCAGTCAGGCATCGGTCGCGAGCTCGGCCCGGAGGGCATCGACGCGTACACCGAGTACCAGACGATCATCCTTCCGGCCTGAGCCATGGCGTTCATGAGCACGGTCCGGTTCAACTGTGTGCAGCCGGGTCTCGAGCCCAACGAGATGCAGCGCCGGTACTGGGCGTGTGTGGAGATGTCGCACTACGCCGATGACCATGGCGTGGCCATCGTGACGCTCGAGGAGCATCACGGCGCGGACAACGGCTGGTTGTCGTCGCCGCTCGTCATGGCCGGCCTCATCTTCGGTGCCACGCGGTCCATCGGCGTGTCGATATTCGCCTTGTTGCTCCCGCTCCACGACCCGCTGCGGGTGGCCGAGGACATCGCTGCTCTCGACCTCGCGAGTGGCGGACGGCTGACAACGGTGCTCGGACTCGGCTATCGGCCCGAGGAGTACGCCGCGCACGGCAAGGACTGGAAGCAGCGTGGCGCGCTCATGGACGAGTGCGTCGACACCCTGCTCAAGGCATGGACGGGTGAGCCCTTCGAGTTCCGCGGCACGACCGTGCGCGTCACACCGAGGCCGTTCACCCAGCCGCACCCGATGGTGCTGATGGGCGGTACGAGCAAGCCCGCGGCGCGCCGCGCGGCGCGGTTCGGGCTCCCGATGATGGCCGCGGCTCACCTGGACTGGCTCGAGGGCTACTACTACGAGCAGTGCAAGGAGCAGGGGACGCAGGGGTTCTTCATGGATCCCGGCAGCGACTTCGCGAGCATCCACATCGCCGAGGACCCCGACAAGGCGTGGCACGACCTCGGCGAGCACTTCTTGCACGAAGCGACCACCTATCACTCGTGGCAGACATCGGACATCCAGTCGGCGGCGCACTCGCACGCGTCCACGGTCGACGAGCTGCGCGCCGAAGGCCTCTACCAGGTGCTCACGCCGGAGCAGGCGATCGAGCGCGCGAACACCGTCGGATCGATCAACCTGCACCCACTCGTCGGTGGCATGCCGATCGACGCGGGTTGGGAGAGCCTGCGCCTCTACTGCGAGCAGGTGCTGCCTAAAGTGTCGTCATGATGCGACGAATGGCGCTGTTGGTGGTGGTGGCGGGCATGCTGGCTACGGGTCTGTCGGGGACGGTTTCTGCCGCGCCGCTCTCCAAGGCGAACTACATCGTGGTGGCAGACAGCATCTGTCAGCGGACGCTGGACGACATCAACGAGGCGAGGCAGCGTGTGCTCGGCGATCTCGAAGAGGGCGAGGACCCGAGCGACGAACAGGCCGAAGCGTTCGTCGACGAGATCGAGCCCGCGCTGACGCAACAGATCGACTCGTTGGATGAGCTGGAGCCCCCGAAGGCAGATGCCAAGAAGCTCAAGAAGCTCTTCAAGCTCGTGGAGAAGGGCTACGAAGCGATCATCGACGATCCGTCGATCCTCAACAACGCGACTCCTCCTCGCGCGCTCCTGAAGGCCTCCAAGCAGGCGGCTGCGTACGGCTTTGAGGTCTGCGGTTCCTGACGCCCCCGACACCACGTTCACGGTCGGGGAGCTGAACCAGGCCATCGCCGGAGCGGTGGATGGGGCCTTCCCGCGACCGGTGTGGGTGCGCGGTGAGATCCAGCAGCTGACCAAGTCAAAGAACGGGCACACGTACTTCGAGCTCGTGGAGAAGGACGGCAACCGCGACCGCATGCGTGCCGTGCTGCGAGTGGTGCTCTTCCGCGATGCGCGCGCGGCCGTGAACCGCACGTTGCGCGAGACCCCGGGGGTGAAGGTCGCCGACGGGGTCGAGATCAGGATCGCAGGGCGCGTCGACTTCTACCCCGCGAGCGGACGGCTCCAGCTCGTGATGAACGCGATCGATCCTGTCTTCACCGTCGGGAAGCTCGCGGCGGACCGGGAGCGCGTCCTCCAGGTGCTGTCGGCCGAGGGTGTGCTGCGCCGCAACGGCACGCGGGAGCTTCCGTTGGTGCCGCTGCGCGTCGGGCTCGTCACGAGCGGGACCAGCGCGGCCTACCGCGACTTCATGCACGGACTGGAGGAGAGCGGGCATTCCTTCCGGGTGGTCCATGTCGACGTGCGCGTGCAGGGCACGGGTTCGCCTCGGCGGATCGCGTACGCGCTCCGCCGGTTGGCCACGCTCGCGGTCGATGTGGTGGTCGTGGTCCGCGGCGGTGGCGCGCGCAGCGACCTCGCGCCGTTCGACACCGAGATCGTGGCGCGGGCGATCACCGAGATGCCGATGCCGGTCTTCACCGGGATCGGGCACGAGATCGACCGCTCGGTCGCCGACGAGGTCGCCCACACCTGCTGCAAGACGCCGACGGCGGCAGCCAGTCTGCTCGTCGAGCACGTCGACGCTTACACCGGCCGGCTCGCCTGGGTGGCGCATCGGGTGTCGACTCGGGCGCGCGGAGCATGCTCGTTGGCTCGTCGCGAGCTCGACGAGCTTGCGCGAAGGGTGCAGCGTGGCGCGCCGGTGGCGCTTGCTCGCGAGGAGCGACTCCTCGCAGGGCACCACCGACGCGCCGTTGATGCCGGTCTTCGGGGCACGCGCCAGGCTCGGCTGCGACTCGACTCCGTCGATGCCAGAGTCCGCGCGCTCGACCCGAAGCGCGTGCTGGAGCGGGGCTACACGATCACGCGTGCGGCCGATGGATCTGTGCTCCGGTCCGCCGCGGCAACGACCACGGGCGACGAGCTCGTCACCGAGATGGCTGATGGCTCCGTGCGCAGCCGAGTGGAGGAGACGCAGCGAAGCGCTGGCCGGATGGCCGGGAGCGCGCAGCGAAGTCGACCCGGGCAGGAGGAGACGGCGTGAGCGAGCCTGGGTACGCGGAGGCGATGGCCGAGCTCGAGGAGATCCTCGAAGAGCTCGAGGCTGACGATCTCGATGTCGACGTGTTGGCCGATCGGGTGCGGCGCGCGAGCGAGCTGATCGCGAGCTGCCGGACACGGATCGC
>JANOHN010000157.1:0-3858 GCA_031406505.1 Acidimicrobiia bacterium
GACTGCGTGCGGGTGTGACTCGACCACGTTGATCCCCCCGGATGAGTCGGAGCGAGGCTCCGGCGTTGTTACTCGACAGTAGACGAGGTGTGTGACCACCGTCACGGTCGTCGGCGCACTCTAGAAGGCCGGCGACCCCTGTCAATCGCGGCCCGCTCCCGATCAGGGCTCCGCTGTGCTCTGCGCGCGCGTGAGGATCTCCACCCCCGACGGCGGGTTGCCCCCGCGGACGGCGAGCTTGGCCACGAGCACCTCGCGACGCGAGAAGGCGCTGTAGATCGTCGGGAGGTAGCTGATGAGGAGCGCGAGCAAGCCAAGGCCGATCGCGGCCTCGGTGAACACGAGCGCGTAGTCCCCGGCGCGTTCGGGTGGCGACACCATGCCCAGCGTGAAGAAGGACGACCCGCTCAGCTCGAACGCCTTCTCCCAGGTGTGCACGCTTGCGACCCGGAAGATGAGCGCGAACCCGATGACCACCATCAGGGTCCACACGCCCACCAAGAGCAACAAACCGATCGGAGCGTAGAGCGCCATGACCCGGTCTCGGCGCTCGTACGTCCGCGCCGGTCGTGCGATGAGGTCGAACACCATCCGCAGCAATACGAACACCCACCGCGTCAAAGGGGTGCGCGCGCCTCGGGGCAGGACGAACGTTCGGAGGGCCGAGTCGAGCACCGAGCCGATGAGCGTCACGCCCACGACGACTAGCCCGATGTCCCCCGCGACCCCCACGCCGACAGCATCGCAGAGTGGTGCTGACCGCCGATCCGGGGCCGGCCGCGATTGACACGCGTCGCCGGCCTTCTAGAGTTCGCTGGCGCCGTGACGGAGGTCACACACCTCGTCTACTGTCGAGTAACAACGCCGGAGCCTCGCTCCGACTCATCCGGGGGGATCAACGTGGTCGAGTCACACCCGCACGCAGTCCGTCGTCGCATCGCGCGCCTAGTGGTCGCGATCGTGGCACTGGCGCTCGTCAGCTCGGCATTCGCCGGCGTCGGCGGGGCCGCGGCACCCGAGCGCCGGGCCCACGGGGCCGGCACGGGGGGCGAGATCAACTTCGGGCTCGAGAACGAGACCGACACCGCCAACGGCTATTGCCTCCCACGGTCGCAACTGGCCGTCTCCGGCATCCAGGTCGTGGCGGCTGTGTACGACACCCTGATGGTGCCGAACAGCAAGGGCGAGTTCGTCCCCTACCTCGCCAAGTCGGTCGAGCCGAATGCGGACTTCACCGAGTGGACGATCGGCCTGCGCGACGGAGTGACCTTCCACGACGGCACGCCGCTCGACGCAGACGCGGTCAAGCTGAACCTCGACACGTTCTCCGGCCAGGACGGCGCACCGCAGAGTGCGCCGCTGTTCTCGAGCTTCCTGAAGCCGCTCGTGATCGGCAACGAGATCGTCGATCCGCTGACGGTCAAAGTGACGTTCAACCAGCCCATGCCGGGCTACCCGTCGTACCTCTATGGCACCGGGCGCTTCGGCATCGTCGCACCCGCCCAGCTGAACGCGGGCGATGAGTGCGCGACCAACATGATCGGCACCGGCCCGTTCACGTGCCCCGACGGGTGCTGGACACCGGGTGAGAGCACCGTGCTCGAGGCCAACCCGGACTACTGGCAGGAGGGCTACCCGAAGGCCAGCAAGCTCACGTTCACGCCGGTGCCCGAGTCGGCCCAGCGGCTCACCGCGCTGCGCGGCGGCGAGCTCGACGTGATGCACCTTGACAGCGCGCAGAACATCGATCAGCTCTTCAACCAGCGCAAGAACTTCAACCTGCTCGTCCAGAAGCCGGGCCTGCGGGAGATCCGCTACTACTTCATGAACAGCGCGAAGGCGCCGTTCGACAACCCCGATGCGCGTCTTGCCATCGCCCAGGCCATCAACCGAGACGAGATCAACCAGATCTCCAACAAGGGCCTCTTCCAGCTGGCCGACGGCATCATGGACAGCAAGGCACCGGGATACCTGAAGGACGCCGGCATCCCGAAGCACAACCTGAAGAAGGCCAAGGCGCTCGTCGAGAAGGTGAAGGCCGACGGCGATGGAACGTTCGAGATCACGATCCTCGCCGACACCAGCGACCCGGAGAACGTTCGAGAGGCCGAGCTCATCCAGGGCCAACTCGAGGAAGCCGGGATCACCGCGGCGCTCCCACCGCAGGCGGCACAGGCATCGTTCATCAACGACGCCATCGCCGGAAACTTCGGGTTGTTCCTGTTCCGCAACCTCCACGGCGGTTCCAGCGACGTGACCGACAGCGACCTCTACCCGTGGTTCGCGAAGACGTCACTCGTGAACTTCGGTCACATCGACGACCCTGACCTCCAGGCCGACCTCGAGGAGAGCCGGCTCGCCACCGACATCAACGAGCGTGACAAGGTCAACCAGGACATCAACCGGATCATCTCCGAGAACGTGTACATCCTGCCCATGTGGTACGTGGACTGGACGATCGGGTCGGCGAAGAACGTCAAGGTGACGCTTCCTCCCCTCCCCGACGGTGGTGGCAAGCCACTGTTCGTCTACGGGCGCATCCCTGTCCTGGGAATCGAGAAGTCGTAGCTCGAAGAAGAGGAGTCGCACGACGGGTCACACCGATGCGGGAAGCATGAGCGGCGGGAGCAGGCGATGGCGCGCCTGATCGCGGCGAGGGTCATGCAGTTCCTGATCGTGCTGTGGCTCGTCGCGACCTTCACGTTCTTCCTGGTCCGCATCATCCCGGGCGACCCGGTGGACATCCTCGTCCCGACGCGGCGACTGCCCGGCTCGGTCGCGCAGCAGCGGGCCAAGGAGGTGCGCCACGATCTCGGGCTCGACAAGCCCCTCTACGAGCAGTACGTGAACTACCTCGGCCAGGTCGCCACGCTCGACCTCGGCCGGGACTACGGATCCGGCCGCCCGGTGACCGACACACTGAAGACGGCGTTGCCGGTCTCGCTGCAGCTCATGCTGTACGCGCAGATCCTCGCGCTCGCCTTTGCCATCCCACTCGGCGTGTTCACTGCGTACCGGGCCGGCTCGCGTGCCGACCGCGGCTTGAACGCAACCGCGTTCGGACTGCTCGCGATGCCGAACTTCGTGCTCGGCTTGTTGCTCTCGTTCGTCGTGGGGGCGCAGCTGAAGTGGTTACCCAGCGTCGGGTACACACCGGGTTGGCTCGATCAGCTCTTCGACTCGAGCCGAAAGATGGACCTCGGCCCGCACATCGAGAGCATGATCCTGCCGTCGGCAACTCTGGCCGTGGGGCAGATCGCCGTCTACATGCGGCTCCTGCGCAGCGACATGATCGCGACGCTCCAGGAGAACTTCATCACCATGGCCCGTTCGAAGGGCATCTCCGACCGACGCATCCTCTGGCGCCACGCGTTGCGCCCATCGAGCATCACCCTGCTCACGGTGGCCGGGCTCAACGTGGGCACACTGATCGGCGGTGCCGTCGTGATCGAAGTGATCTTCAACCTCGGCGGCATGGGCAAAGCCATCGTGTTCGCGCTGAACCAGAAGCAATACGTGACCCTCCAGAGCCTGATCCTCGTGCTCGCCGCGCTCTTCGTCCTCGTGAACTTCCTCGTCGATGCCCTGTACACAATCGTCGACCCAAGGATCCGTCGTGCCCGCGCCGCCGCCTGACGCTCCCGACGGAGACCAGCTCCCCGGCTCGAGCCCCGTGCTCGCCGAGCCGCCGAGTGGCGCCCTGTTGGCGTCGGAGCGCAAGGGCTTGGTGGTCGAGGGCGATCTCATCGCGCTCGCCGCGGTCGAGGCCGACACGACGCGGCGCAAGCGCAAGCTCGGGGTCGGCGCATGGCTCGCAATCGGGTGGATGGCGCTGATGGTGGGCATGGCGATCCTCGC
>JANOHN010000249.1:0-1506 GCA_031406505.1 Acidimicrobiia bacterium
AGGCGGCGGACGGTGCCGGTGCGCTCGGAGAACCCCATCTCGAGTTGATCGACGGCGATCACCCGCACGCCGGCCGGAGCGCGCCGCACGAGGTCGCGGAACAGGTACGACCACGAGGGGTTGCCGTGAACGCACAGCAGCGTGAGGCGCGGGTCAGGCATGCCGTTGTCGAGCAGATGCCACGTGCGGCCGACCCCATCGGTGGCCGGCACATGGACCAGGCGCGACCAACGCGGTTCGAGGCCGGCGAGGTCGGTGGGAGGAACGCGTGCCCCCGCTGTGTGCGGGGCGGCTACCACAGCAATTCGATGACGCCGGCGTTGAGACCGGACCCGATGCCCATGCACAGCACGCGATCGCCGGGCGTCAACGTGTCGGTGACAGAGGCGAGGGTGATCGGGATCGCCGCCGGCCCGATGTTGCCGTAGTGCGGGAACGTCTTGGGCACCTTGTCGGGGTCGACACCGAGCACGCCGAGCATCGCGTTCGTGTGCACCTCGGACACCTGATGGAAGATGTAGCGATCGCGGCCGCCCCATTCGTCGCCGGAGCCGGCATCGTCCCACGCGAGCTTGGCCAACTCGGTGCCGGCATCGAGCAGGGCACGGGTGTCGGTGGTCATCCGCTCGAGGTTGCCGACGCACAGCTCGTGATGCTGTGTGGCGGCACGGAAGAAGCCGCGCAGCACGCGATGGCTGCCAGGGTTGGTCGAATGCTTTCCGAGCACCATCCCTGCCGAGCCAGACCCGAGCGTGAGCGAGGCGAAGTTGGCGATGATGTCGGGAAGCCCCTCGCCCTGCTCGTTCAGGTAGTTGATCGTGTTGTCGTAGATCTCGCGGGTGCCCTCGCCGTCGACGATCAACGCGTACTCGATCTGGCCGGCGTCGATCATCGCCCCCGCGAGTTGCATCGCGTTGACGAAGCCGAGGCAGGCGTTGACGACATCGAAGTTGACACACGTCGACGGCAACCCGAGTTCGTGGTGCACCGTGACGGCACTCGACGGTTCGAGCCGCGCCCGGCACACGCTGGTGTCGACCATCAGCCCGATCTTGGAGCGGTCGACGCCCGAGGCGATGATCGCCTTCTCCCCTGCGAGCACGGCCGCGTCGGTGAACGACGTGCCCTCCGGCCACATGCGCCGCTCGCGAATGCCGGCGAGGCCTTCTAGCAGGCCGGGCTTGCCGTCGGTGCGCTCGTAGAACGGGGCGAGTCGCCGGTCGACCTCGTCGGACGTCACCACGATCGGTGCCTCGCAGGCCTCGACAGAGACGATCGCGACGTCGTCGAAGCTGAAGTTGGCATTGTTGGTCATCGGCGGCACCTGTGTTCTCTGGCGGAAGAGATACACCCTATTGGGACCGCGCCCCCGACACCGCGGCGAGACGAACGCTGAGGTGCCGGATGCCGTCAGCGCCGCCGCCGCTTGCTGGCGAGATAGTCGTCGGCCGTGCGCTGCGGCGCGCACGCCAGCCACCCGTCGACGATCGCCTCGCGCACGGCTCG
>JANOHN010000234.1:0-3042 GCA_031406505.1 Acidimicrobiia bacterium
GCCGGCCTGGGCCGCGCCCGACGAAGTGAAGTCGGGGCACTGCGAGATCATCCAATGGCTCTGAGCATTCGCCGCGCCAAGCACGTACACGGGCGGCTGGCGCAGGTCGCGCGCCCGCTCTGCCGTTGTCATGATGTAGGCACCGCCGCCGTCGGTGATCGCGCAGCAGTCGAACAGGTGGAGCGGCTCGGCGATCATCCGTGAGCTGATGACATCGTCGACCGTCATCGGCTTGCGGTAGATGGCATTCGGGTTCAACGACGCGAACTCCCGCACGCCGACCGCGATCTCGGCGAGCTGCTCGGGCGTGGTGCCGTACTCGTACATGTGACGTTGAGCGACCATGGCGTACGCACCGACAACGGGATTGCCGTACGGCGCTTCGTACTGCAATACGTTCTGCACCTTCTGCGAATCCGAGAATCCACGCGTCCCCAGCGTGCGGCCGAGCCCAGACAAGTAGTTGGAGCCGTAGGTGACGAGGATCGTGTCGCACAGGCCCTGACGGATGGCCGCCGCCGCGTGCTGGACGTGGAACACGTACGACGAGCCCCCGGTCGTTGTCCCGTCGAGATACCGGTACTTGATACCGAGGTACTCCGCGAGACCGGGAAGGTACTGGCGGTCAGGGATGACCTGCTCGGCCATCATGTAGCCGTCGATGTCGGGCTTCGCGACCCCACTGTCGGCGAGCGCCCGCTGCGAGGCCTGCACGTGATGCTGCAGCGAGCTCAGCTCGGGGACCTTCGGAGCATCGGAGAGCCCGATGCCGACGATGACCGGCGTGCGATCTTCGGTCATCCGGTTCGGCTCGCTCTGCCTAGCCGCGTGACGGCAGCGCCAGCACTGCCCGTCCGGGAGTCGTCTTCTCGTCGTTCTGGTTCAAGACGTCGACCTCGAGCACGACGAGGTGCTCGCCGTTCTCCTGCTTCTTCTCCGTGACGACGCCATGGGTTCGCAGGACGTCGTTCTTGTTGTTGATTGCACGGAACTGCACGCTGAGCTCGCGAATGTCCGCCTCGTCCCCAGCCCAGGCGCGCAACGCGTTGAGCAGGTAGGACCAGCGGAGGTTGCCCATACCGAACGCCCCGGCCTGACCGGAGGCGCGCCCGGCTTCGTCGTCCATGTGGATCGGGATGAACTCGTCGTTGACCGCGGCGAAGCGGTTCCAATGCATCATGTTCGTCTGGCGCTCGAAGGCTGGGATCTCCTGGCCGAGCTCGACGTCCTCGAAGTACACGTTGATCGCCATGCGCTGCCTCGCAATCGTCTTAGAACTGGATGATCGTGGACGTACGGGTCTTGACGAGCTCGTCGTTCTGGTTGTGCCATTGCGACTCGTAGTACGAGAAGAGCATGAGCGCCGACTTCCCTTGGCGCTCCTCCCAATGCGAGAGGCGGCGGCGGCTCGTGATCACGTCGCCCGGCCGCATGCGGACGCCGTACGCGTCGATCTGCCCGCCGTTCAAGATGTTCCCGTTTCGCAAACCCGGAAGCCTGCTCATTGCACTGGCGCCGTCGCCCGTGGGTACCGGCCAGGCGAACGGATTGAAGTCTTCCGCGGCGACGATTCCGCCCCAGCGAGTGGTCTTTGCGTACTCGTCATCCCAGAGCAGCCGCGGCGGCGGCTCCGGCCAGTACACGGCGATGGCCCACTTCCGGATGTCGGACTCGGCGATGGGATACGAAGTTTGCTCCCCGCCCCAGACACCTTTTTGCTCCTCCATCTCCGGAGTGACGAGCGAGGCGACGTCGGTCATCGAAGATCCTTTGGTCGATTCCAAGGCGCGGAGTTCCGGCCCTACTGCTTGTACGGGTCGAAGGGGCCGATCGTCGCCGGTTTGATGATCTCTTCCATCATCACTGTCGTGGTGTCGATGTCCCATCTGGTCGGCGAGGCCGCGACCTGAGCGAAGTCAGGACGCTGGTAGAGCCCGAGCTTCTTGCCGAAGACCGCGATCACCTGGCCGTTGCACCAATCC
Organism: Acidimicrobiia bacterium; assembly: GCA_031406505.1. GTDB lineage: Bacteria > Actinomycetota > Acidimicrobiia > IMCC26256 > PALSA-555 > SHVJ01. Next base: position 1,983 of record JANOHN010000234.1, read on the forward strand.
GATCGCTCGCTCGCCAAGTACGCGACCGCGGGCGCCACGTTGTCGGGCGACATGAACGGGTCCGAGTCGTCGAGGCCAAGGCCATCCTCGGGGATCATGCCCGTCATCCGTGTGGTCGCGGCCGGCGAGAACGCGTTCGCGGTCACGCCGTAGCGGGTCAGGGCGTTGGCGCAGGAGTACGTGAGCCCGATGATGCCGGCCTTCGCCGCGGCGTAGTTGGGCTGCGTCGGCGCGCCGTGCGAACCGGCACCCGACGTGAAGTTGATGATTCGGGAGTGCCCCTCAGCGTTGCGCTCGCCCCGCCAGTGCACGCTCGCGTGCCGGCACGTGTTGAAGGTTCCTTTCAAGTGCACGCGGATGACGTCGTCCCACTCCGTCTCGGCCATGTTGAAGATCATCCGGTCGCGCAGGATCCCAGCCACGTTGACGAGCACGTCCAAGCGCCCGAAGTCGGCGACGGCCTGTTGGATGAGCGCCTCCGCCGCGCCGAAGTCCGAGACATCGGCGGAGTTCGCGACCGCGTCACCACCGTTCTTCTTGATGCCGGCGACGACCTCCGCGGCGGGCGAGTCGTCAGGGCTGCTGCCGTCGACCGCGACACCGAAGTCGTTCACGACGACCTTCGCGCCTTCGGAGGCGAACAAGCGAGCCACGCTCGCGCCGATGCCGCGACCCGCGCCGGTGACGATCGCCACCCGGCCTGCCAGCAAATCCCCCATCAATCACCCCTCCTCGACCGCGGCGAGGAAGTTATGCCGGTGACAAGAGGTTGTCAACTAGTGACATTTGCGTACAGCCGCCGGTTACACTCGCTGGCGTGGACGACGCCCCAAAGGTCGGCCTGCGCGAGCGAAAGAAGACCGCCGCGAGGCAGCTGATCGTCCAGGTGTCGAACCGGCTGTTTCGGGAACATGGCTTCGACGCAGTGACGCTCGAGCAGATCGCCGATCGGTGCGTCATGTCGGTACGGACCATCCTGCGCTACTTCAACACGAAGGAGGCGTTGGCACTCGCACCTGAGCACGACGCGCTCGATCGGTTCGCAGTGACGGTACGGACG
>JANOHN010000255.1:0-20988 GCA_031406505.1 Acidimicrobiia bacterium
GCGCGGGTGAGGTCGGCCGGGAGGCTGCCGAGCTGGAACAGCCCGAGGAGGTTGCCGGTCCCGAGGGAACCGAGCGCGTCGGTGAGCTGCTCTGTGACTGTCTCGGGCGAGCCGACGATCGCATAGCGACCGTCGACGATCTCGTCCCAGTCCGTGACGTTCAGCATGAATGAGCCTGCACCCTTGAGGATGTTCTCGAGCGACCGCACCGACGTGTAGCCGGGAGGTTGGATCGTGATGCCGGGCAGCAGGCGCTTCACGAAGTACCAGAGGTGCTCCTCGTACTCGCGGCGCGCCTGCTCGTCAGTCTCGGCGACGTAGATCGGAACCAGCCACCCCGACTGCAGCGGATCCGGTTCGTAGCCCTCTGCCCCGCACGCGTCGCGGAAGAGCCGGAACGTGCGCTTGAACACGTCGAGATGGAAGTACGGGATGCCCATGTAGGCGTAGCGGTGCTGCGCGACGAACTCCATCGTCTCGAGCGAGCCCGCGCCGGGGATCCACACCTCGGGGTGCGGCCGCTGGATCGGCCGGGGCCACGGGTTCACGTAGCGGATGCGGTAGTGCTTGCTGACCCATTCGAACGGTCCGGGCGTGGTCCACGCCTTCAGGATCAGGTCGTGCGCCTCTTGGAATCGCTCACGCGCGTGCGCTGGGTTCACCGAGAACGAGTAGTACTCGGGGCCGCCGCCGACGACCATGCCCGCAATCAGCCGTCCGTCGCTGATCACGTCGATCATGGCGAACTCTTCCGCGACGCGCGTCGGCGGGTCGTAGAGCGGCAGCGCGTTCCCGACCACTGCGATCTTCACGCGCTGGGTTTGGCGGGCCAGGATCGACGCGATCAGGTTCGGTGACGGCATGTTGCCGTACGCGTTCTGATGGTGCTCGTTCACGCAGACTCCGTCGAAGCCGACCTCCTCGGCGAGCAACAGCTCGTCGAGGTAACGGTTGTAGAGGTCGCGCCCGGTCCCCGGGTCGTACAGCTCGTTGGGGCACGTGACCCACGCCGGACCGTCGTACGCGGGGTCGAGGCCGATGTAGGGCATCAGATGAAACGAGAAGAAGCGCACGGCCGGAGGCTACTGAGGCGCGCCGCCAGTAGCATTGGTGTCGTGGTGAGGAAACTGCTCCCGGTGCGCGTCGTCGTGAGTCTCCTGTTGGCGTTCGTCGCGGTCGCCGGTGTCGTCACTGCGGGCGCCGTGCTTCGCGAGGACGACGAGCAGGGCGCGCCGGATGCGCCCTCGCCCGCGGCGAACAGCACGACGACCACCACCACGATTCCGCCCACGACCACCACCACGCGACCGATCACCGAGCTGATCCAGCCGGCGGCGATCGACCTTCCCGACCCGCCGTTGATCGGCTGGGGGAGGGGCACTCGAGACGCCGCCGTCTTCTACTACGAGCAGCGGATATTCGACCTGCACTTCGATCCCGGCGCCATCGACGGCTACTACGACAGTGCCACCGTGTACGCGGTACAAGCCCTCCAGAAGCTGGCCGGACTGCCCCGCAGCGGCGTCCTCGGCCCTGCGGAGGCCGCGTACATCGAGACCTTCCAGTACCCGCTGCCGCTGCACCCCATCGCCGAGCCGAACCGCACCGAGATCGACGTGACCAAGCAGGTCATCACGCTCTACGAGAACTACCAGGTGCGACTCATCACGACGACGTCGACCGCCAGCGGCCAGACCTTCTGCTACATCACGCCGAAGCGCGCGCCGACCCAGCGGATCTGCGAGGTCGCGACCACTCCGAACGGCAGGTTCGCCTACTACTTCTTCTACGACGGATGGCACGACGGCGACCTGGGCGGTCTCTACAACCCGTACTACTTCTTCAAGGGCCGCGCGATCCACGGGTACGACTCAGTACCGGCCGAGCCCGCGTCGCACGGCTGCGCGCGAATACCCATGCACATCGCCGAGTACTGGTACACGCTCGTGCACGATGGCGACGCCGTCTATGTGGATGGCGGGAGCGACGGCGAACAGATCATCTCGAGCAACGCGATCTGACGACTCGTGCCCGCGTGAACCCGATGCATGCGATCAAGGGGACCGCTCGGCGCGTCGTCTCCAAGCTGGCCACGCGTGGGCTTCCTCGCCAGGACGAGCCGAATCCAGTGCTCATCGAGTTCATGGCGCGTGCTGCGCGCTTGGAGCGCCCGCGTGTCCTCGAGCTCGGGACCAAGCGATCGGAACCCGACCGATCGACCCGTCATGCCGATTGGGTCCCGCATGCTTCGGAGTTTCTCGGCTCCGACATCGAGGCGGGGATCGACGTCGATGTGGTCGCAGACGTCCACCGCCTGACGAGTGTCACGGGGACCGAGCAGTTCGACGTGATCATCTCCTGTTCCACGTTCGAGCACTTCAAGTATCCGCATCTCGCGGCACACGAGATCATGAAGGCGCTCCGCGTCGGCGGATTGCTGTTCGTGCAGACGCATCAAACCTTTCCATTGCACGCCTATCCGTACGACTACTTCCGGTTCTCGCGCGAGGCGATGGCCGGACTGTTTGAAGCGCGCATGGGCTTTCAGGTGCTGGAGAACGACTACGAGTACCGCTCGAGGATCCATTCGCCGCATGCCGAGGGCGTGGACCACGGAATGGCATTTCTCAACGTCTGCCTCTTCGGCGAGAAGACGGGTCCGACCCCCGACGACTACATCTACGCGTTCGACGTCTCGTGAGAGGCAGCTGCTCCCGTCCAGGGTGACATCAGTCACGGTTGACGTACACCCCCGCGCCGCGCAGGATCACTCGCATGACACTTCCCCGTGAGGACGTCTCGGCCGGGCTCGTCGCCGAGCTCGACGACATGGAAGCGCTCCTGCGCTCGCTCGATGACGCCGACTGGGTCAAGCCCAGTCGATGTGAAGGTTGGACCGCGGCCGGTGTGGCGGCACACGCCGTCGGCGGCATCGCCGACGTGGTCAACGGACGGCTCGACGGCCTCGGGACCCCAGAGGTCACGCAGCGCGAGGTGGACGAGCGCGCGGGCCGCAGCCCGTCAGACCTCGCGGACGAGGCGGCGACCGTCCGCAAGCAGGCGGCCGACATGCTCACGATGTTCGACGATGCCGCGTGGGAGGCGCCCGCGCCTGGCGGCTACGACGGCACGCTCGGCGATGGCGTCGAGGCGCTGTGGTTCGACCTCTACATGCACGCGGATGACATCCGCGCCGCCATAGGACGACCGTCGCAACCGGGTGATGGTCTGCGCGCCAGCGCTTCGCACATCGCAACCGAGCTGACGAAACGCGGGTGGGGGCCCGCGACGATCGCGCTCGACGGGCTCCCCGAGTTCGCGGTGGGCGGTGGCGGCGGCCAGAGGATCACGGGTGACCCGATTCCCTTCGTCCTCGCCGCGACTGGACGTTCTGACCCGGGCCCGCTTGGTCTCGACGCCGGCGTCAACCTGTACGCGTGACGAGCTAGAACCCTGGGCTAGAAGCCGGGGTCGGCGAAGGGGTCGTGCTCCTCGACCTTGCCGACGACGAGCTCGTCGACGCCGAGCTCGGCTGCGACTCCTTCGTAGCCCGTCTCTTCGAGTCGCTCCGCGAGCTCGGGGCCACCGCTGCGCACTACACGTCCACCCATGAGGATGTGCACATGGTCGGGGCGCAGCTCGGCGAGCAATCGCGCGTAGTGCGTGATTGCGAGCACCCCGAGGTTGTCGTCGGAGGTCATCGCCTCGATCCGACGCGCCACATCGCGCAACGCGTCGACGTCGAGCCCGGAGTCGATCTCGTCGAGGATCGCGAACGTTGGCTTGAGTACCGCGAGCTGGAGCGTCTCCATCCGCTTCTGCTCACCACCGGAGAACTCGGCGTTCACACCGCGCGCGAGGAACTCATCGGAGATCTCGAGCCGGGTTGCCTCGTCGTGCAGCCGAGCGTCGAGGTCGGGAGGCGAACCGCCATTGCCTCGCGCCGCGAATGCGGCACCAACCAGATCGCCCACCGTGACGCCGGCAACTTCGACCGGGTACTGCATGGCGAGGAACAGTCCGTGCGCGGCGCGCTGCCACGTGGGCAGACCGAGCAGCTCGACCCCGTCGACCGTGACCGAGCCGGCCGTCGCTTCGTAGTCGCCGCGCCCCATGAGCACGTGCGCGAGCGTCGACTTGCCCGAGCCGTTCGGGCCCATGAGCGCGTGCACCTCACCTGATTGGATCTCGAGGTCGACGCCGCGGAGGATCTCCAAGCCGTCTACCGACGCGTGCAGCCCACGGATCGCCAACGTGCTCATCGCCGCCACCACCACCGGGTTTTGGCGTCAATAGACGCGACAATTTCGCGCTTTCTGACGCCAAAACGGTTCTTGACCTTCATGGGAGTGTCACCAGCACGTCGTCGCCGTCGACGCGCACCGTGTACACGGGCACCGGTTGCGTGGCCGGGAGCGTCTGCGGCTCGCCGCTCTTCAGAGAGAACGTGGAGCCGTGCTTCGGACACTCGATCTCGCACTCCTCTTCCCACACTTCGCCTTCGGAAAGAGACCAGTCGGCGTGTGAGCACTCGTCGCCGATCGCGTACCAGTCGTCCCCGATGCGCACGACCGCGATCCGGTGCCCTTCGATGTCGACGCGGCGAGACGTGCCCGACTTCACCTGCTTCGCCTTCAACACCGCAACCTCTCGTCCGCTCACGAGGCGCTCCGGTGCTCGATCTTCTCGATCACGGTGCGTCGGAGCGGCTCGACCAACGACGCCACCGGTAAGCGGTGAAACACGTCGTCGAAGAATCCGAGCACGATGAGCCGCTCGGCTTCCGCCGGCGGGATGCCCCGGCTCTCGAGGTAGTAGAGCTGCTCGTCGTCGATGGGGCCGACGGCGCTCGCGTGCGAGCACTTCACGTCGTTGGCCTCGATCTCGAGATTCGGGATCGACTCGGCACCCGCGCCTTCGGTGAGCACGAGGTTGCGGTTCGTCTGGTTGGCGTTGGCCTTCTGCGCCGTTGGGCGCAGCCGCACGAGGCCTGAATAGACGGACCGCGCGTGGTCTTCGACCGCGCCCTTGAACAGCAGGTCGCTACGCGTGTGCGGTGCGTCGTGATCTTGCAAGGTTCGGAAGTCCAGCATCTGGTTGCCGTCACCGAAGTAGACGGCCAGCAGATCGCTCTCCGACGACTCCCCGGCGAGCAGCGACTCACTGCGCAGCCGCGCGTAGTCGCCGCCAAGGGCGACGGCTGACGATCGCAACGTGGCGTCGCGCCCAAGGTGCGCTCGTTGCAGCGCCACCTGCCACGTGCGCGGGCCATGCTCTTGGAGCGCCAGGTAGCGCAGATGTGCGCCATCACCGATCAGGAGCTCGACCACCGCGTCGACGAGATGGTCGTGATCAGGTGAGCCGTAGCGCTCCACGACGGTGGCTTCAGCGCCTTCCTCGAGAACCACCAGGGTGTGCGGGAACGACGCGCAGCCGTCACCTTCGGACCAGTGCAGGACCACGATCGGACGGTCGACGACAACGCCCGCCGGCACCTTGAGCAACGCGCCGCCGGCGAGGAAAGCGTCGTGCAACACCGTGAATGCGTCGGGCGACGCGTCGGAGCAGGTGCCGAGCGTGTCGCGCAGATCGTCGGCCGCGCACGTGGCGAGGTCGCAGATCGTGACCCCCTTGGCCTCGAGCGCACTGTCGAGCTCGTGATGCACAACACGGCCGTCACGTACGACCACGAGCGCCGAACGCTCACCGGCCTCCGCGGCAAGTGGTCCGCCACCCGGTGCACGCTCGTTGCCGGCAACGCCCAGGGTGTCGTCGCCAAGGGGGTGGTACTTGGCGAGATCGAGCTGATCGATGCGGCTGTAGCGCCAGATCTCCTCGGCCGGAGCGGGCCAAGTGATTGAAGCGAGCGACTCAGCCGCGGCGACCCGTCGCTTCACGAGCCAGTCGGGGCCGCCGAGCGATCGTGCTGCGTCGGTGGTGAAGTGATCCATGCGCGGCTCTCGACCTAGCCGACCGCGCCTTCCATGTTGAGCTCGATGAGCCGGGTGAGCTCGACCGCGTACTCCATGGGCAGCGTCTTGATGATGGGCTCGATGAAGCCGTTCACGATCATCGCAGTGGCTTGCTGCTCACTGAGACCGCGGCTCATCAGGTAGAAGATCTGGTCGTCGCCGACCTTCGAGACGGTGGCTTCGTGACCGATACGCGCGTCCTTCTCCTCAATCTCCATATACGGGTAGGTGTCGGAGCGACTCTCCTCGTCGAGGATGAGCGCGTCGCAGCGCACGTGACTCTTCACGTGGTGCGCACCTTCTTCGACCCGCACGAGACCGCGGTACGTGGTGCGTCCGCCGTCCTTGGAGATCGACTTGGAGTCGATGATCGACGTGGTCTCGGGTGCGGCGTGCGTCATCTTGGCGCCGGCGTCCTGATGCATGCCCTCACCCGCATAGGCGACGGACAGCACCTCACCATGCGCCTTTGGCCCCGTCATCACGACGGCCGGATACTTCATCGTGAGCTTCGAACCAATGTTCCCGTCGATCCATTCGACGGTGGCTTCGGCTTCGGCCTTCGCCCGCTTGGTAACGAGGTTGTAGACGTTCGGCGACCAGTTCTGGATCGTCGTGTACCGGATGCGCGCACCGGGCTTTGCGATCAGCTCGACGACTGCCGAGTGCAAAGAGTCGGTGGAATACACCGGCGCGGAGCAGCCCTCGACGTAGTGAACAGACGCGCCTTCGTCGGCGATGATCAACGTGCGCTCGAACTGCCCCGCGTTCTCCGCGTTGATACGGAAGTACGCCTGCAACGGCATGTCGACATGCACGTTCGGTGGCACATAAATGAAGCTGCCGCCCGACCAGACCGATGAGTTCAGCGCGGCGAACTTGTTGTCGCCGGGCGGGATGATCGTGCCGAGATACTTCTGCACGATCTCGGGGTGCTCACGCACCGCCGTGTCCATGTCGGTGAAGATGATCCCCTGCGCTTCGAGATCATCGCGGTTGCGGTGGAAGACCGTCTCGCTTTCATACTGCGCGGTGGCGCCGGCGAGGAACTTGCGCTCGGCTTCGGGGATGCCGAGCTTCTCGTAGGTGTCCTTGATCTCCGGCGGAAGCATGTCCCAGTCGTCGACTTGCTCACCCGACGTCGGCTTCAAGTAGTAGTAGATGTCATCGAAGTCGATGCTCGGCATGTTCTTCGCGAACCACTCGAGCATCGGCTTCTTCTCGAAGCGCTTCAGCGCGTTGAGCCGGAACTTCGTCATCCACTCGGGCTCTTCTTTCATGCCGGAGATCTCGCGGACGATCTCCTCGTTCAGGCCCTTCTTGGGAACGAAGGCATACCCCTCGGTCGAGTCGTGCCAGCCGAGCTTGTATTTGCCGAGATCGACGTCTTTGATCGCCATCAGGCGCTCCTGGTGGAGGCCCAAGCGATGGGGGTCACCGCTGGGGAATTTCCACTACCCAGATAGTAACAATCCCCCCCGGGCCCAACAATCCCGCCAATCGCCGGATCTAGGGCCTCCGAGGCCCAGCCGACCCCTCTCGGAGGCTGGCCGCGTTGGCGCTTGGGGCGGTCGTCGTCGTGGTGGGCGCTGAGGCGTCCTCTTCGAGCTGGGCCAGCGCCTGGGCGACGAGCCGCTCCGCCTCGTTGATGAGCTGCTGATACTCGGCGAGGTTGCCGGCCCGCAGCGCCGCCTCGGCCCGCTGGAACGTGTCAGCCGCTTGCGCGAGGAGCTCAGCTACCGATTCGGAGCCGTCGGACGGCGTCGTGGGCTCAGCGGGATCTCCGGGATCGCTCGCCAAGCCGAACAGGTTGTTGAGGGCTTCGCCAACCGTGGCTCCGCGCGCCGGCGTGCGGCCCTGCGTGAGAGCCACCACAAACTGGAACTGCGGATAGCCCTGCTGCTCGCGCTGCACGAAGATCGGTTGGATGTAGACGATCGACTCGCCGACCGGAATCAGCTGGATCTGGCCGAAGACGACCTCCGAGCCTCGTTGGTCGAGGTCGGTGAACTCCTTGGCGAGCTCGTTGTCGTTCTGAATGTCGTTCGCGACCTGGACCGGACCTTGGACTTGCTCGCCGGCGGGCATGACGAAGGCTTCGAGTGTTCCGTAATCGTCGCCGTCGGACTTGGCAGTCACAAACGAGCTGAGTCGCGTCTGGCGGTCGCTGCCGGAGACGGGAACGAACGGTTGGAGGAGTACGAAGCTCTCGCCCTTGTCTTCGGGGAGGCGGATGTACAAGTAGTAGGGGTCCTCGCGCTTGGTTGAGCTATCGATCTCCACCGAACGCCCTGTGCCCGCACCCGTGCTCCCCGATCCGCTGGCGGCTGCGCTCGTCGCCTCGTTGGAGTCGGGCGAACGGAGCCAGCGATCGTTCTGACGGTAGAAGCGACGTGCGTCCGTCACGTGGTACCTGGCGAATACCTCTGACTGCACCTGGAAGAGATCCTCTGGGTATCGAAGGTGCGCTCGCACTTCGTCCGGCATCTCCGAGCCCGGCGTGAACAGATCAGGGAATGCGCTCCGGTAGGCGCGAATGACCGGGTCCTTGTTGTCGATCACGTAGTAGGTGACCGTCCCGTTATACGCGTCTACCGTCGCCTTGACGGAGTTGCGCACGTAGTTGAAGTCGCCGCCGAGCCCACCGACGCCCTCAGCGATCTGCGAGTACGGGTACTGGTCGGAGGTGGTGTAGCCGTCGAGGATCCACACGATCCGGTTGTCGATGATGACTGGATATGGGTCGTCGTCGAAGCGAAGGAACGGTGCGAGCTTCGTTGCGCGCTCCCGCACGTCGCGCACCATGAGGACTTTGGACTCACTGTTGACCTGGCCCGAGATCAAAGGATTCGGATCACCGAAGCGCAGTGCGAATGCCGCGCGCCGAATGAAGTTCGACACGTCGATGCCGTCGTCGCCCGAGTACCGGGTCTGGGCGTCACCGCCGCGATCTTCGCGAGCGAAGTTGAACTCAGCCTGGTCGCCGCCCACGATCACGTACTCCGAGAGGTTCTCGCCGAAGTAGATCTCCGCGCCCTTGCCGGAGAGCTTGATGCCGTCGTCCTTCGTGGGAACGTCGCTCAAGAAGAACTCGGGGTCACCGTCGGTACCCGCCTCATTGCTGGGCGACGCAACCGCACCATATCCATGGGTGAACACGAGGTGCTCGTTCACCCACGATTGGCTCGGCAAGCCGCTGCTGTTGAGGTCGCGCGCGGAGATCATCACCTGCTTCACCTGGCCGTCAACCGTGTAACGGTCGACGTCGACATCCGCGATCGCGTAGTAGTCCTGGAGCCCTTGCAGCGTCTGGAACGACGCTTCGATCGCCTCCGGGTCCCACAGCCGCGCGTTGTCGATCGTCGACAGATTGGTTTCGACTGCTTCGGGTTGGAGGCTCGTGAAAGCGAACGGCTTCACTTCCACGTTCGACAGCCCAAAGGCGTTACGGGTGGCGTCGATGTTGCGATCGATGAACTTGCGCTCCGTAGCGAGCTCGTCAGGCTTCACCTTGAAGTTCTGGATCGCGGCCGGATAGATCGTGCCGATGATCAACGACACGAAGGCCCAAAGGCCGACGGCGATCACCGGCAGCACCCAACCCCGCCGCCAGATGTTCCAGAGAAATAGCAAGGCAGCAATGACCGACACGATCAAGAGAAACTCGAGTGCCGGGAGCTGCGCGTTCACATCGGTGTAGGACGCCCCATCGGTAGCGCCGCGACGGGAGAAGTTGAGCGCGTACTTCGTGAAGAAGTAGTCGGCGGTCTTGACGAGCGCCATCAGTGCGAGGATCACCGAGATGTGCGCCTTTACCTGCGGCGTGACACGCGTGAGCGGACTCTGGAAGCGGATACCACCGTTCAGGTAGTGCGCGACCGCCGTGACGAGCAGCACGATCACCAGACCGGCGAACAGCCAGTCGATGATGAACTCGATGAACGGCAGCTGGAACACATAGAAGCCGACATCGCGGTGGAACTGCGGATCCTCGATGTTGAACTCGGTGCGATTCGTGAAGAGGATCCACTCGCGCCACTGCGCCGACACACCGATGCCGGCGATCAGCGCGAAGAACAACGCCACCAACACGCGGATGCGGCCCTGATAGCGAGCAGTCGATTCCTGATAGCGCACGACCATCTCGTCTTCGGGCGTCTGGGGACCCATCCCGCGGACCCTCGGCGCTAGGCGATCGGCGATGAGCAGGTTGGCGAGGAGGACCGCGAAGAACAAGAGCGTGAAGACGAGCGCCGGAACGATCTTCGCGGCGAGCAGGTCCCACCAGGTGTCGCTTTGCCCGAGCGAGGTGAACCAGAGCTTGTCGGTGTAGAAGCCCGCGAGCCCGCGCAACGAGAAGAGGAGCACGAACAGGATGACAACGACGGCGATCATCCATCCGCGCATGCGGAAGGGACGCCGTTCTTGCGTGGGGACCCGCATCTCGCCGGGAAGCCTAGATGTCGGTCGCGCCGCTTACGGCGTCGGGCTCAACCACGACAAGCAGGCAGCGACAGCCGGGGTGCGCGGGTGGGTGGGGCTGACCGGTCGGGAAGCTCTGGCCCTTGACGGTGGGCTCCAGCGAATTGTCTTCGCAGTCGGGACAACGCTGGCCGGCGTCGACGATCCAGCGAAGGTGTGCGCCGGACGGGGAGCCATCGAACGAACCGCGCGCGTACGCGGCGGCGAGCGCGTCGCCCAGCCGCAGCTCGAGGTCGGTCGTGCGCCACTCTCGGTAGCGGGCGCTCACGGCCGAGGCGAGCTCTCGATGGAGCTCGGCCGATGACTCGTATGGCCCTTCCGCGATGACACTCGCGAGTGTTGCGCTCAAGCGTTCGCGCAGGGGCGCGATCAATGCCGCGGCGAGATCGTTCCGCACACGTTCGGAGGGGTCCGACGCCTGACGCGATCGTCCGACGGCGGCGCGGCCGCCGCTGTAGGCGGCGTCAACCGCGGGCGTGAGCAGCTCCACCCACGTGTCGCGGTGCTCGACGGCGTCGGGCAACAGACGGTCGGGCTCGACGCGGGCGCGGGCACGCCGCGCGGCGTCGAGCAGGAGGTTCTGCTCGTCTTGGAGCAACCGCTTCGCCAATCGCACGAGCTCACTGAGCAACGGCTCGAGCACCTCGGCGCGACCCGCGCGAACGACGTCGTCGGCAGTGGGCTCGACGCCGGGTTCCCCGTCGTCCTCGGGTTCTGACTCCGATTCCACTTCGGATTCGACGACGACGACCGCCGGCGTTGCCATCGGGGGCGGCGGCAGCTTCGCGACGGGTGTGGCGGGCGCGGCCTTGTCGGTCACAGACTCGGGCTGCGCTGCGGTTGTCTCGCGCTCGGCGCGCAGGCGCGCGAAGAGCTCTCGTGCACGCGGATCGGGTGCGCGACTTCCCCTCGTCGGCTCGGATCCAGTCGAGGTTCGTGCGTCGCCGACCTCTGCCTCGAGCTCGACCAAGCGTTCCTCGAGTCGAAGCTCGCGATCACGCGCCGCGGACACCACGTCGGCAACCAGTCCGAGGAACGTTCGCACCTCGAGCTCGTCCAACCCATCGGACGCGTGTGCGAAGTCGTGGTACGCGATCTCGCCGGGAGAGAGACGGGGCTCGTCTTCGTGCATTCTGCGATGCTATTGGCCGCTCGGCGCGTCTGGCCGGGGTGGGATCGGATCGCCACCGGCGCGTTCGAGCGCCGCGAGCGCGTCATCGATGGTGCGCACCGCGATCACGCGCATGTCGCCAGCGTGGTCTCGCGCCGCCTTCGCCTCGCCCACAGGAACGAGCATCAAGGTGGCACCGGTGCGTTGCGCGACAGCAGCTTTCTGCTCCACACCACCGACCGGCGTCACCGCACCGTCACTCTCGATGGCGCCGGTGACCGCGATCTTGCGGCCGCCCGTGAGCCTCCCGTCAGCGAGGTCGTCGATGATCGCGAGGGTGAACGCCAGTCCGGCGGACGGCCCGCTGACCCGTCGGGTGTCGATCCGGATCTGAAACGGGAATCTGCGGGTCGGGATGTCTTGACCCTGGATCCCCACACACGCTTCCTCGTCGCCGGCGGCTTTCGCGGCCGAGACGCACGGGTGCGCAGGATCATCCGTGGTTTGGCCCGTGCGCACCGACACGTCTTGCTCGATGCCGTCGCGAACGACAGTGAGGCGAACGACGTCGCCGGGTGTGTGCGCTCGCACCAGCGGTCCAACCTGTTCAGCATCCTCGACTGGTTGGGCGTCGACGGCTGTCACTTCGTCGCCGGCTTCGAGCTCCCCCGACGCCGGGCCGTCGCACAGCACGTTGACGATGACGATCCGACTGCTCTCCACCTCCACCTCGTAGCCAAGCCGGGTGAGCGCGACGGTCTTCGCGATCTGCTGTGACTGGCGCATCAGGAGGTCTTGCACTCGGGCGTTCTCGGCGTACGACGCGCACCCGATCACCTCCTCGCGCTTCGAGACGCTCTTGTCGCTGTCGAGTTGGGAGAGGAGGTACCGCCAGAGCGTGGGGTCGCTGTTCGAGACGCGCACGGTGAGATAGAGGAAGCTGCCGGGGTCGTGGAACGTCGGCGTTCCCGAGATCTCGACCACCTGCTCGTCGAGCGCAGTGGCGTCGCCCGGAGAGATGATCACGTATGGGACGCGCACGAAGTTGCCCGCGATCACCGCCGCCCCGAGGATCGTGAGCGCCGCAGATGCTACGAACCTCCACACCCGGCGTCGCGGTGAGCTCGGCTCGGGTGGGAGCGGTGGTGGGCCACTCGTCCCCGTCGGCTGGGTCATCGCGCGGTCTGGCCCCGATTCCTTCGTGGCGTCTGCTACAAGTGCAAGCGGATGAACCGCCGTCGCCAGCCTGCCATGCACATGGGTGAGCGCGGGACGCGCCCATGGGACGACGAGTCCCACGACGAGGTCCATGACGAGGTCCATGACGACGGCGAGGTTTGGCAACCGCCGAATGCACTCCGGCGGGGATGGGCGATCACTCGCTTGATCGGGCTCGTGATCGCCTGCGGGCTCGGCGCCGGGATCACGCTGGGGGTCACCCTCTGGATCACCCTCACCGCGCTCGATTCGAGCTTGTAAGGCCTTTCCGTGCCTAGCTGATCAGCTCGCCGGTCACGACGAAGCGGTGGGTGGCGCTGCCGGGCGGGTGGCAGGCAAAGAGCGTGATCTTGCGACCAGCGCGTTGATCGGCGATCGACACCTCGTCGGGCTCCACCACCCGGCTCCCGGTCACCGCGTAGGTGAAGGTGCCGCTCGCGGTGGTGACGACGATCTGGTCACCCGACACCAGGAGGTCGAGGTGACGGAAGGGCTGGCCGTGCGTGGACCGATGGCCCGCGATCACCGTGTTGCCCCAACCGCCGGGCTCGGCCGTGCCCGGCCAGTGGCCAGGGCCCACGTCGATGACGGTCTCCCAGATGCCCTCGTAGAACGGGGTGTCCAACCCGATGCGGGGCACGCTGAGGCGGCCGAGGGTGACGATCGGAACTGCGGCGTTCGGGTCGGCCGGCACCGCCGACGGCTGCGGGAGCGGGGGGTTTTGCGAGATCGCCCGAGTGGTGACGGTCGTCGCCGACGGACGCTCTGATCGCGCTCCGACCACCGTGGGTTGCGACCCAAAGACCACCACGCCAACGCCGATCGACGCGGCAACGAGCACGGTGCCAACCGCCGCTCGTAGCCACACCAACACTCCACCCACGTTCGAGTCGTCGTCGCGTTCGGACCCTGGCTGAAGCGCGGCCTAGGAACGCGACCTAGGAATGGAGCAGCCGAGCGTCCCGAAGGGCGTGGCCGGGTATCCCGGGCGACGAGCGAGCGCGACCTAGGAATGGAGCAGCCGAGCGTCCCGAAGGGCGTCGCCGGGTACCCCGGGCGACGAGCGAGCGCGACCTAGGAATAGGTTCGGGAACATGAATGGCGACCCGGCGGTCGATCGGGCTGCAGCCGCCGCGGCACTCGGACAGCGCCGCCGGTTGCCGCCCGGGGCTGCCGATGCGTTGGCCGCGTCGGTGACCGACGACCCCGACGCCAGAGTCCGCGCCGCGGCGCTGGGCGCGCTGGTGCACGCGGGCGGTCCTCGCCGAGCGCTCACGGTGTGGCACCACGGCGCGGGGGACGCCGACATACGCGTGCGCCGCCGCGCCGCAGATCTCTCCCCCGCACTGGCGGCGCGCGCTGGCGCGGGCACGCTCGTCCACCCGCTGGTGGTCCTGCTCGCCGACGCCGAGGTGACGGTGGTGGAGGCGGCCGCGTGGGCGCTTGGAGAGTTGGGGTCCGACGCGGTGGACGGCGGCGCGGTTGCGTCACTCGCCGCGACTGCCACCGATCACCGAGATCCGCTCGCGCGCGAAGCCGCGGTAGCCGCGCTCGGTGCGCTCGGCGATCCCGCCGGCCTCCCCGCGGTGCTCGCGGCATGCACCGACAAGACGGCCGTCCGCCGGCGGGCCGTCCTCGCGCTCGCTCCCTTCAGCGGACCGGAGGTGGACGCTGCGCTCGCGACCGCGCTCGAAGATCGCGACTGGCAGGTCCGCCAAGCCGCCGAGGATTTGCTGATGGACTGATCCGCGCATCCGACTGCGCGGCACCGGAGCGAGCGAGTTATCTGGGCCCGGAGCCGCGGGGGCGGTCCATGAACATCTCTCGGAGACGGTCGAAGCTCTCGAGGCAGCGCCCGGCGCCGAGCACCACGGTCTCGAGTGGCATGTCGGTCACGCGTACCGGTACACCCGTCTCGTGCTCGATGCGGCGGTCGAAGCCCCGCAGCATGCCGCCGCCACCCACGAGGTGGATCCCCATCTCGAGCAGGTCCTGCGCGAGCTCAGGCGGGGTCTCGGCGAGCGCTTGCTTCACGGAGGTGAGGACCCGGCTGATGGGCTCCTCGAGCCCTTCTCTGATCTCTTCTGGCTCGAGCACGATCGTGCGAGGGAGGCCGCTCATGAGGTCGCGACCCCGCACCTCGGCCTTGAACTCGTCAGCCGTGGGGAACGCCGACCCGATCGCGAGCTTGATCTCCTCTGCGGTGCGCTCACCGACGGCGATGCCGTGGTCGCGCCGGAGGTACGCCGAGATCGCGGCGTCGAAGTCGAAGCCGCCGACGCGCACCGCCTGGAGCGACACGATGCCACCCATGGAGATGACGGCCATCTCACTCGTGCCACCACCGATGTCGACGACCATGTTGCCGAGCGGCTCGTGGATCGGCAACGACGCGCCGATCGCGGCGGCCATGGGCTGCTCGATCAAGTAGGTCTGCGCGGCTCCGGCGCGGCGCGTGGCCTCGAGCACGGCGCGCTGCTCCACATGCGTGATGGCGGAGGGCACGCACACGAGCACTCGCGCTCGTTGGAGCCGAGTGATCCCGGCGCGAGCGAAGATCAGCCGAATCAGTCGTTGCGTGATCTCGAAGTCGGTGATCGCTCCACCACGGAGCGGCCGCACCGCGACGATGTGTCCTGGCGTGCGACCGATCATGTGCCACGCCTCGTGACCCATCGCCAGCACCTCTTGGGTGCGGCTGTTCAGCGCGATGACCGTCGGCTCGTTGAGCACGATCCCCTGGCCGCGCGCGTAGACGAGGGTGTTCGCGGTGCCGAGGTCGATCGCGAGGTCGCGACTCAGCGGACTGCTATCCGTCCACGAGTTCGGTGTGAACGGCGCGCACGTCATGCGCGCACTCACCCCAGTCGGAACCGCCGGCCCAGTGCTCGCGCTTCCAGATCGGCACCGTCTCCTTGAGCGTGTCGATCGCGAAGCGAGCGGCTTCGAATGCCTCGGGCCGGTGCGGCGCGGACGCCACGACCACCACCGAGGTGTCCGAGAGCGCCAGATCACCCACCCGGTGCAGGAGCGCGAGACGCTCGACCACCGGCCACCGCCGCCGAGCCTCCGCGGCGACATCGGCGAGCCGGCGCAGCGCTTCGGATTCGTACGCCTCGTAGGTAAGGCCGGTCACGCCGGGCCGTCCGTCGGAGTGGTCGCGCACCACGCCGCTGAAGGCCACGACCGCGCCGCTTGCCGGTGTCGTCGCCCACGCAGTTGCGGCGTCGACTGGCAACGGCTCTTCGGTGAGCGCCACCCAATCGGGCGCGACGGCGGGAGCGAGCACGGTCTCAATCGTAGTGAAGCGGGCTCTGCGGTCTCCCCCGACGGCGTCGGAACCGGCGGGCGCGGCGGTTTCGAGAAGGGCGCTCAGTACTGTTGCTCGGGTGCCGGATGAGGCTGACGACGACGCCGCCTCAGGGGGGCCGCCACACCCGCTGGACCGGGTCTGGTTCCACCCGAGCGAGCTCAGCGGCTACATGGCCGCCACACCGGCGCGTCCGTTCGGGGTGGAGTGGGGGTTGGCTGGCGTTGCCGCACTGCTCGGGGCCGCGCTGACCGTTCTCGTGCTCGCGGTCACTGGCACGCTCGACGGCGACGCCGCGCGCTTGAGCTCGGCTCGCCTCAGCACGGTCGGTGGCGCGGGGGGCACCGTGGCCGAGGTCATCGAGGTCGCAGCACCCAGCATCGTGGCCGTGCGCGTCGAAACGCCGCTCGGCGCAATGAGCGGCTCTGGAGTCGCGCTCGGCCGCACCCAGGTGCTGACCAGCGCGAGCTTGCTCGCCGGGACCGCGCCCGACGCCATCGCGGTCTCGACGCCCGAAGGGCGCGTGCTCGAGGCAACGATCGCGGGCGTCGACACCGACACCGACCTTGCGCTGCTCATGGTCCGGACGCGTCGCAGCGACGACCTCACGCCCGCCCGACTCAGCGCCGCGGACCCGCTGGTCGTGGGCCAGCCAGTGGTGGCCCTCGGACTCATCGGCGGCGATCACCAGTGGGTTGGTCAGGGCGTGGTGAGCGCGCTCGACCGCCTCGCGATGAACCCATCGTCGGGCGTGGTGATGGCCGGACTCGTGGAGACCGACGTGCAGCCGGGCGACGCGGTCGGCGGTGGCGCGCTGCTCGACGGCACCGGCGCGGTGATCGGCATCCTCGTGCGCGCGGCACCGGGCCGCGCTCTGCCCATCGGCGTGGCGCGAGACATCGCAGACCAGCTCGCCACCGGAGGTCGGGCCCGTCACGGGTGGATCGGGGTCGACACGGTCGACGCCGGCGACCGCCCGGGCGGGGGCGCACGGGTCACCGCCGTGGTTGCGGGTGGACCAGCCGAGGCTGCGGGCATCCAGGTCGGCGACGTCATCGTGGTCGTCGGCACCGATCGGGTCTCCGACACGCCCGATCTCATGGCGGCGGTGACCCGCCGACGGCCGGGCGACCCGGTCGGCGTCACGTTGTGGCGCTCGTCGAAGCGCGTCCACCGCGACGTCGACCTCGGCGAGCGCAACGCACCCCCCAAGGCTGACGTCGACTGAATGGTCCCGGCTGACTCCCGGTACCCTGGGTCGGCCATGGCTGATCCCACGCTCTCTGATCTCGACCGCGAGCTGTTGAACGCGGTCCAGTGGGACTTTCCGCTCGATGCTCGGCCGTACGCCGCGCTGGCTGAGCGGCTCGGAGTCACCGAGCCCGAAGCCCGCGAGCGCGTCGGGCACGTCAAGGAAGCCGGCGTGCTGCGCCAGCTCTCCGCCATCTTCGACACCCGCGCGCTCGGGTACGGCTCATCGCTCGTGGCGTGCAAGATCGACCCCGACCGTGTCGACGAAGCCGCCGAGGCGATGAACGCCCATCCCGGGGTGAGCCACAACTACAAGCGCAACCACGCGTTCAACCTCTGGTACACGATCGCCGTCCCGCCCGGCGACTCGCTCGAGGAGCACGTGGACGTGCTGCACCGCGAGTCCGGCGCCTTGGTGACGCGGCGGCTCCCGACGCTCAAGCTCTACAAGATCGGCGTGAAGCTCGACATGACGGGGAAGACGGGCGCCGACGCGCGCGCCGAGGTGCTGGAGCACGAGCGCCCAGAGCGGCGCGAGGAGATGCCGGCACCCGACCTCTCCGACCTCGAGATCGAAACGATCCGGGTCGTGCAGGAAGACCTTCCGCTCGTCGAGCGCCCGTTCGCCGCACAGGGCGAGATCATCGGATGCTCAGAAGACGACGTGCTTTCGATGCTCGCGTCGTTCAAGGAGCGCAAGCTCATGCGGCGCTTCGCTGCGGTGATGAACCACCGCAGCGCGGGATACAAAGCGAATGCCATGGGCGTGTGGGCTGTCCCCGACGCCGAGCTCGACGACATCGGCCCGAAGATGGCCGGTTTTGCGCGCGTCAGCCACTGCTACAAGCGCCCGACGTACGAAGATTGGCCGTACTCCGTGTTCACGATGGTGCACGGCATGAACGCGCGCGAGTGCGAAGAGACGATCGCTGCGATCCAGACCGAGACCGGAGTACAGCAGTACGAGCTGCTCTGGTCGGTCAAGGAGTACAAGAAGACGCGGGTGCGGTACTACAACGACGAGTGGACCGACTGGCGGGCGTCACACCTCACCGCTGTCTGACGCGCTTTCGCCTTCGGCGGCTCAGCAACGCGTACGTCGTTACCGCCCCTAGCGCCAGACCGGCTGCGAGAAAGAGCATGCGTTCGCGCGTTGGTGGCGCGGGGAGGGAGCTCAGGCCGTCTCTGATGGCTTCTTGGTTGGAGTGGGTGGGGCGCCAGCCTGTGGACTTGAGCTTGTCGTTGGCGACGATCCAAGGGTGGACCAAGTAGGGGACGACGCCGGGGGGGACTTCGCCGAGCCCGGTGCTCCACGTGCGGGCGAGGACGCGTTCCAGAAGCTCTGCGGGGACGGGCGGTGCGAGCGATGGGCGGAGCAGCGCGTCGGCGTCGGTGTGGTCGATCCAGCCGTCGGACGCCACGTTGAACGTGCCTGGATGATCGGCCAGCGTGACGAGCGCGATCGCCGTTACGAGATCGTCCACGTGCGCGGCTTGCACCGGCGGGGTGGCGCCACGTACGCGCAGGCGCGGCCGACCGAGGAGCAATCGTGAGGGCAACCGCTCGGCGCCGGGACCGAGCACCGGTGCGGTCCGGAGCACGGTCACGACGACACCAGGGTGGTCGTCGCGCCACTCGGCCAGCAACCGCTCCACTTCGGCTGCCTGCACGGCAGGTGAGAACTTGGGGTTCGGCCGGAGCGCGGCGTCTTCGGTGAGCGGGACGGGGTTGTCGGCCCACGCGCCGTACACCGCCGCGCTCGACACCCGCACGATCTTGCGTACACCGACGGCGGACGCCGCGTCGAGCACGCGCCGCGTTCCCTCCACGTTCACACGCGCCATCAGCGGCTCGTCGGGGATGGGATCGACGACCGACGCGAGGTGCACGAGCACGTCGATGCCCTCGAGCAGCGGTTTGAGCTCGCGATGCATCACGTCGGCGAGGTGGAACTCGATGCCGGGCACGCGTCGTATCGGCTCCCGCACATCGAGACCAACGACGCGCGTGACGCTCGGATCGAGCGCGAGTGCAGGCACGAGCTGACGCCCGATCAGCCCCGCAGCCCCGGTGACGGCAATCGCAACCACATCCATAGACTGACCGCGTGCCGAGCAGTCCTCAAGGCGACGACGAGCCGGACGACGATCCAGGCCACGAGAAGGGTGACAACGGGCCGTTTGGGTCGATTCCCGGCTTCCCGTTCGATCTCGACCTGCCCGGCTTCGACCTCTCCGGTGTCGATTTCACCGCACTCGCCAGTGCGCTCAAGTCGAGCGGCCCACTCAACTGGGAGATCGCCGCACAGTTGGCGTCGGTGGTCGCCACCGGCGGTGAGGACGAGCCGCCGATCGACGCGGCGGCTCGCACGCAGCTCGACGAGCTCGCCCACGCCGCGCAGACCCACGTCGTCGCCGAGACCGGACTCGCGGCCACGTTCGCAGCCGAAGGCCGGGCCATCGATCGTCGAGAGTGGGCGACCCTCCACCTCGACGCACTCAAACCCGTGCTCGAACGACTCGCAACCACGTTCGGCACCGCGTTCCAACCCGACGCGTTCGAGATCGAGGAGACGCCGGAGACCGCCGACGCGATCGCGAGCTTGCTCCCGATGCTGGCGCCCATGCTGCTCGGCGTGCAGGCGGGCTCGATGGTGGGCTACCTCGCGCAGCACGCACTCGGGCGCTACGACCTCCCATTGCCGGCCGCCGACCAGCCGTCGCTCTGCTTCGTGGTGCGCAACATCGACGCGTTCGAAGCCGACTGGTCGCTCGAGCGAGCCGACCTGCGCTTCTACTTGGCGATCCACGAGGTCGTGCACGCAGCGGAGCGCGCCGTCCCGTGGGTTCGCTCGCTCATGGTCGATCTCGCCACCGAGTACGTCTCGGGCTACGAAGTCGACGCCACGATCCTCGGTGCTCGTCTGGGCGACATCGATCCCACCGATCCGGCATCGATGCAGGCCCTCACCGAGCATCCCGACGAGCTGCTCGGCGCGATCCGATCCGATCGCCAATACGAGGTGCTCCAGCGCGCTCGTGTGCTTCACGCGGTGCTCGAGGGCTACGCCGACGTGATCCTCGATCGCATCGGTCGTCGGCTCATCCCCACCTTCGACCAGATCCACGAAGCGATGGCCCGCCACCGGCTCGAGCGCGGCGAGGCCGAGCGCTTCGTCGAAGGCCTTCTCGGTCTCGCTACTGAAAGAGAGGACTACGAGCGCGGCGCCGCGTTCTGTGCCGGCGTGATCGATCGCGCCGGGCTCGACGCGCTGCATCGGCTCTGGGAACGGCCCGAGATGGCGCCGACACCGAACGACTTCGAAGCGCCAGGGCTCTGGCTCGCGCGCATCGAGCTGCTCGACCCGTAGCCCTTCCTAGAACCAGGTGAAACCGTGGGGCAACGGTGTGGATGCGAACATCGCGTCGGCCGTCGCGAGCGCGCCGGGCGTCCGTTCCTCCACAAGGCCCGCGGTCGCCAGCTCTGACCAACGCACGCCACCCAGCCATGCCGTGGAAGCAACCGCGATATCGCACGCCAGATCGGGCTCCGTGTCGACGCGTGTGACCGTCGCGCCGTCGGGTCCGCCGTCGACCGCGAAGGTTCCGTCGGCCGCGCCGCCGCGCCGCGTCGCGTCGTCGATC
>JANOHN010000265.1:0-5623 GCA_031406505.1 Acidimicrobiia bacterium
CGACGAACGTGCCGTTCATCCCCACCTCGAGCAGCAGCACGAGGGCAAGGAACGCCTTCGGGTTGCGCGGCTCGGGGAAGTGGTTCCAGGAATAGATGATGCAGGCCACGACGACGAGGGCCGAGAGGATCAGCAGGGGCAGCGAGATCCCGTCGATGCCGACGTGGAACCGGCTCTTGATGACGTCGATCCATGACTCGTTGGCCTGGAACTGGAGCTTGCCGCCCGCGTCGTAGTCGAAGTCGATCATGATGCCGACGCCGACAGCCGCGGTTGCGAGGGACGCGAGGAGCGCCGTCCACTTGATCGCCTGCTCCTGCGCTCGTGGGATTGCCAGTACGAGCGCCATGCCGACGAGCGGGAGGAAGACCACCAAGGTCAACGCCCAGTCATCGAACCATTCCATGTGTTGGTGCTCCCCTCAGAGTGTGTTGGCGAGGTAAACGGCGAGGCTCAGCAGCCCCACCGCAGCGAACAACAGCAGCGCGTAGCGCTGCACCCGACCCGACTGCACGGTGCGAAGCGCGCTCCCTGCGTCGCCCGTTCCTGCAGCCATCGCGTTGATGGCGCCGTCGACGCCCTGCTGGTCGACGACGTCGTACGTGAACCGCCCGATGCGAGCGGCGACCAGTCCGACACCCTTGACCACGGCGTCGATCACGTGCTGGTCGAACCAGTAGAAGGCCCGCGCCACGACACCGCGCGTGCCATCGACGATCACGTTCTCGTAGAGGTGATCGAGGTAGTACTTGTTCTCGAGGAACGTGTAGCCCTTGCGCGCCAACACGTTCCGCTGCGTGAGCCCACGGAAGGGCCCGAGCTCTTCACGGCTGAACCAGAGTGCGGCCGCGATGCCGATACCCACCGCCGCGATCGTCACCGAGATGATCGCCAAGCCGTAGTCGAACTCAGAATGCACCAAGTGTGGGAAGGCGAACGTGGGCTCGAACCACTCGGTGAACTTCTCGATTCCGAGCGGAGCGGCGTTGATGAGCCCGGCGACAACGGAGAAGATGGCAAGGATGACAAGGGGCACCGTGATCGCGCGCGGCGACTCGTGCGGGTGGCCGTGACCCCGGTACTCACCGAAGAACGTGAGGTAGACGCAGCGCGTCATGTAGGCCGCGGTGAGGAACGCACCGATGAGGCCGACCACCATGAACACCTCGAACCCGGTCTCTCCTGCCGTGACGAGGATCTCGTCCTTCGACCAGAAGCCAGCGAACGGGAAGATGCCGGCCAGCGCGAGTGACCCGATCATGAAGGTCGCGAAGGTGACGGGCATGTACTTGCGCAGCCCACCCATGTCGGACTTCATGTCGAACGAGTGGTGCGAGCCGGAGTGGCTCACCGAGCCGGCACCGAGGAACAGCAACGCCTTGAAGAAGGCGTGCGTGAAGAGATGGAACACCGCCGCGGTCCACGCGCCGACACCCAATGCCATGACCATGTACCCGAGCTGACTGACGGTCGAGTACGCGAGCACCTTCTTGATGTCGCGTTGCACGAACGCGAGGAGCGCACCGATGATGATCGTGACGCCACCGATCAACGCCATGAAGTTGACGCCGCCATCGCCGATCGAGAATCCCTCGTAGAACACGGGATACACGCGCGCGCCGAGGTACACGCCGGCCACCACCATGGTGGCG
Organism: Acidimicrobiia bacterium; assembly: GCA_031406505.1. Taxonomy (GTDB): domain Bacteria; phylum Actinomycetota; class Acidimicrobiia; order IMCC26256; family PALSA-555; genus SHVJ01. The sequence continues at coordinate 1,653 of JANOHN010000265.1, forward strand.
GCGTGGATGAGCGCGGAGACCGGCGTGGGGCCGGCCATGGCATCGGGCAGCCAGGTATGGAGCGGGAACTGACCGCTCTTGCCGATGATGCCGATGAACAGGCAGATCGCCCCGGCGAGCAACAGGTTGTGCTCGGCGCCGCTGCTCAACGCGTACTCGTTGATGCCGACGATGCTGAATGTGTCGGCCGCGAAGTACATCACGATCACGCCGATCATCAAGCCGATGTCGCCGACGCGCGTGGTGAGGAACGCTTTGATGGCGGCACGGCTGTTGGCGAGGTCTTCCCACCAATGGCCGATCAGCATGAAGGAGCACAAGCCGACCAGCTCCCAGCCGACCAGGAGTTGGAGCAGGTTCTCGGAGACGACCAGCGTGAGCATCGACGCGGTGAACAACGAGAGGCACGCGAAGAACCAGGTGTACCGACGGTCGTCGTGCATGTAGGCCGTGGAGTAGATCTGCACCAACAGCGAGATCAGAGTGACGACGAACATCATCATCACGGTGAGGCCATCGACCGTCGTGCCCACCGTGAAGTGCAGGCCACCGCTGATCCACCAGGTGACCGTGTTGACGACCGGCTCTACTCCTTGCTCACCAGCGGCCCGGAACACGCTCTTCCCGAACGCGCCAAGCCCCTCCGAGTGCCCGGTGGCCTCCTCTACACGGTCGATCCACTGCGACGCGGCGATGCACGACATGACGAACGAAGCGCCTACGGCTGCGATGCCGATCTCCGCGCCGTGCTTCGGCATGCGCTTGCCGAAGAACACGATGAGGGCGAAGGAGATCGCCGGAACTGTCGGGATGAGCCAGGCCGCGTCGAGCATCGTCGTCAGCCCTTCAGCTCGTCGATCTTGTCGAGATCGGGGCTCTTGAGGTTGCGGTAGATCAGCAACACGATGGCAAGCCCGACGCCGACTTCAGCTGCGGCGATCGTGATCACGAACAGGGCGAAGATCTGACCGCTCACGTTGTGCTGGAACGCCGAGAACGCGATCAGGTTGATGCTCACGGCGTTCAGCATGAGCTCGACGCTCATGAGCACGAGCACGCCGTTCTTCCGCGCAAGCACGCCATACACGCCGACGCAGAACAGGAACGCGGAGAGGATGAGGAAGTAGTTGAGGTCCATCAGTCCCTCCGCGCCAACACGACGGCGCCAACGAGCGCGCCCAGCAGGAGCATGGACACGACCTCGAACGGGACAAGGAAGTTGCGGAACAGGCTGTCGCCCACGGTGGCCGTCTTGCCCTGCGCCACGAGTGCATCCGAGAAGCGGATGTTCGTGCCGCCGAATGCGTCGACGAGCAACGCGACCAGCACACCGAGCAAGAAGAGTGCGACGACGGCGGCTCCCCACCGTTGGTCGTTGTCGAGCTGACCGGCCTCGGTACCCATCGGGGCGCGCGTGAGCATGATGCCGAACAGGAAGAGGATCACGACCGCGCCGATGTAGATCAGCACCTGAACCCACGCGACGAACTCGGCCACCAGCAAGATGTAGAGCGCGGCGGCACCGGCAAGGACCACCACGAGGTAGAGCGCCGCGTGCACGATGTTGCGCGAACGAACCACACCGATCGACGCCGCCGCCATCGCCAACGCGATGATCCAGAACGCAACATCCTGTTCCCACATGTCTATGCGCTCGCTCTCTGCGCCCCGGGATACCCGGGGCGCGGGCGTTCGCTTACTGGCGAGCTCTCTCCGCTCGCTTGCGCTCGCTCCGTTCGCCGCATGTGGGACGCTGCGAGGGTCATTTCTTGCCGCTCTCGGCGCCGGCTTCGAGGGGCTCGCGCTCGGGGACGGTCTCCATCCATTCGCCGAGCTTCGCCTTGTCGTGGAGCAGGTTGGCGATCGAGAACTCGGAATACTCGTACTCGGGCGTCCAGAACAGCGCGTCGAAGGGACACACCTCGACGCAGATCCCGCAGTACATGCACAGGGCGTAATCGATGTCGAAGCGGTCGAGCACGCTCACCGAACGCGGTCGTCCACCTTCGCGACGAGGTGGACGCTGCTCCTTGTGACCCTCGATGTAGATGCACCAGTCGGGGCACGAGCGGCCGCACAGCATGCAGACGGTGCAGTTCTCCTCCTTGAGCGCGATGACGCCTCGCGCCCGCGGTGCGGGTGCTTCCTTCTCGTGCGGGTACTGCACCGTGACGGCCGGCTTGAGCATCGTCTTGAACGTGACGCCCAATCCCTTGAGCAGGCCCGGAGGCTTCGGGAACGCCATCAGATCGCCACTTTCAATGCGCCCGTGAGCAGGATGTTGGCGAGGCCGATGGGGATCAGGAACTTCCATGCCAGCGCTTGGAGCTGGTCCTCACGCAAGCGCGGGTATGTGAAGCGGACCCAGAACATGAGGAACGCCACGATCATGAGCTTTGCGAACAGCACGCCCGGACCGAGGATGTTCGCCCAGTCGCCGTGTACGCCGGGGATCGACCAACCGCCGAGGAAAAGGGTGGCGGCGAGCGCGGAGAACCCGAAGGCCGTGCCGAACTCACCGATGAAGAAGAAGAGGAAACGGAAGCCCGTGTACTCGACCATGTAGCCCGCGACGAGCTCGCTCTCGGCGACGGGCATGTCGAAGGGAGTTTGCGTGAGCTCGGCTTGCGCGGCGACGAGGAAGAGGGCGAAACCAATGAACTGCGTGAAGATGAACGGGTTCCCGATGGCACCCCACCCGAAGATCTCGCCGTTCTGCTGCGTGAGCACGATGCCTTGGAGGCTCATGGTTCCCGCCTGGATGACCACGCCGACCACCGCGAGCAGAAGCGGCAGCTCGTACGCGATCAGCTGCGCGGCCGCGCGCAGCGCGCCGAGCAACGCGAACTTGTTGGCGCTCGCCCAGCCGGCCATGAGCACGCCGATGACGGACAGGCTCGACACCGCGAGTGCGTAGAACACGCCGACGTCGAGGTTCTTGACCACGAGGTCGGGACCCATCGGGATCACCGCGAACACGAGGAACGTGGAGAGCACGATGACGGCCGGCGCGGCCGCGAACACGCGCCGGTCGGCCTTCGCGGGCATCACGTCTTCCTTCTGGAGGAACTTCAGCCCGTCACCAACGAGCTGGAACCAGCCGTGGAACCCGCCGGGATCCATGGGCCCGAGCCGGCTCTGCATGTGGCTCATGACCTTGAGCAGGAACACGTACCCGAGGATGAGCGCGCCCGCCGGGATGATGGCGAGCACCACGAGCGTCTTGATCGCCATCGTGGCGCCCCACCCGAGCTCGAGTGCCAACGGCGAGAACACCGCGTTCATCGGTCGATGTCCCCGAGGATGAAGTACAGGCTCGCGAGGATCGTGATCACGTCGGGCACGTACACACCTTGGAGCAGCCACGGCAGGATCGAGACGTTGCTGAACGACGCGGAGCGGATCTTCACGCGGAACGGGCCGGTCGCGCCCTTCGAGATCACGTAGTACGCCATCTGGCCGAGCGGGTTCTCGGTCTCGACCCACACCTCGCCTTCGGGCACCTTGATGATGCGCGGCACCTTGGCCATGATCGGCCCGGACGGCATGCCCTCGAGGCACTGGAGCACCATGCGCGCCGACTCTCGCGTCTCCTGGAGCCGCACCCAGTAGCGCGCGAACGAGTCGCCGTCGCGATGCGTCCACACCTTGAAGTCGAGCTCTGGGTACACGAGGTACGGCTTGCCGTCGCGCCGAAGGTCCCAGTCGACGCCCGACGCACGGATGTTGGATCCCGACACGCCGTACGAAGTGCCGACGTCGCCGGGGATGATGCCGATGCCCTTCGTGCGCGCGCCGAATATCTCGTTGCCGAGCACGAGGTCCTCGAACTGGTCGCACGCGTCGAGGACGATCTTCATCGTGGCGCGGGTCTCGGCGATCCAACCCCAGGGCAGATCGTCCTTCAGGCCACCGATGCGGTTGAAGTTCGGGTGGAAGCGTCCGCCCGTGGCGGCCTCGATGAGGTTCAG
>JANOHN010000294.1:0-3363 GCA_031406505.1 Acidimicrobiia bacterium
CGCTCGCAACCGCCACCACCGGTGACCAGGGCGACTTCCCGGTCGTTCAGCTTCGCGACACCAACGGACTCCACGGTGCCGGCGCAGTCGTCAGCACGCAACTCACCTTTCCCGAAGGCGAGTATGCGTTGGTGACCGAGATGCTCGACGGTGCCGGCAACAACGTCGGCGGTGCCCAGGTCGCATACATTGGTAGGGATCGCTGAAGTCTCCCCAGACTCGATCACTGAAATTCCTCACCCTTGAGCGGGGTGGTGGGCCGGTTGATGGTCCACCAAACGAGCGAGGGACTCCTCGACGCTGACGGTTCCAAGCCGGTCAGTACGAGGAGCCCCCTGCTCATGTTGTCAAGGAGTGAAGACGTGGAAGTTCATGCCCTGTTCAAGCGGGGGTGGTCGATCTCGGCGATCGCCCGTCATCTCGAGTGTGACCGCAAGACGGTCCGCGCGTATCTCAACGGCGAACGCCAGGCGGGGGTGCGCCGCTCCTCGGCGCCGGACCCGCTGGGCCCGTTCGTCGGCTACGTGAAGGCCCGTTTCGTTGATGATCCGCATCTGTGGGCGTCGGCGTTGTTCGACGAGGTGGTGTCGCTCGGTTACGGGTGTTCGTATCCGAGTTTCGCCCGCCAGCTCCGTGTCGCTGGGCTGCGTCCGCATTGTGAGGCGTGTGCCGGGGTTCGTGGTCGTGAGACCGTCGAGATCGATCATCCGGCCGGCGACGAGATCCAATGGGATTGGGCGGAGCGACGCCGGGCGCCGTGGGGTGCGACGTGTTACGGGTTGTTGGGGACGTTGGCGCATTCGGGACGGACTCGTGAGGTGTTGTGCGAGTCGATGGACCAGCCCCATCTGATCGAGGGGATCGACGCGGTGTTGCGTCGGCTTGGTGGCACCACCCGCAAGTGGCGCACCGATCGTTTGGCGACGGTGATCCGCCCGGGCAGCGCTGATGTGCAGGCTTCGTTCGTTCCGGTGGCCAAGCATTACGGGGCGATCGTGGTGCCGTGTCCGCCGCGGCGCGGGAACCGCAAAGGCGCGGTGGAGTGTGGGGTCAAGTTCATGTGCGGGCGGTGGTGGCGCACGATGACCGCGACCACACCGGAGGAGGCGCAGGTCAGCTTGGATCGGTTCTGGGTGACGACCGGTGATGCCCGGCTGCGTCCACCGGGGCGTTACGCCGATCCCGACACGCTCGACCCCGGCGAGCGGCTGTCGTGGCCGACGGTCGGTGAGCTCGCGGATGCCGAGGTGTTGATGGCGTTGCCGCCGGCCCCGTATCCGGCGACCGTCGAGGTCGTCCGCACTGTCGATGATCGGGCCAGTGTTGCGTTCCGGGGGAACCGTTACTCGCTCAACCCTGGGCTGGGCGGCATCGAGGTCACGTTGCGGCATCGTCTCGGCACCGCCACCGTCGAGATCGTCTCGCCGGCTGGGCAGCTGCTTGTTTCGCATCGTCTGGCTCCACCGGGGGCGGGGTCGATGGTCCGCACCCCTGAGCATCGCGCGGCGCTGGAGGCGGTCGTGTTGAGCCAGTTCACGACCGCGCGGCCGTGTGACCGCAAAGCCAACCGCCCGCCCGGCGCTGAGGCGTTGGCGGAACGAGCCACACTGCTCGGCACGGCCGGTGCTGAACCAACGGTCGATCTCGAGCAGTTGGCCGAAGTCATCCGTCTCGCGTTCCCCGGCACCACCGACATCACCGGCGCCGAGGTGCCGGCATGAGCGCCGGATCTGAGTATCAGCGTCTACGCGCCCACCTCGCGTTCTTGCGGATGGGCGCCGCGGCTGAAGCGTTGCCGGGCCTGCTTGATGAGGCGGCCAAGACCAAGCTGTCCAACCAGGCGTTCCTCGAACGGCTCCTCGCGGTCGAGGTCGACGCCGTCGACGAACGGCGCCGGGCCAGTTTGACCCGGTTCGCGTCGTTGCCGTCACCGTTCACGCTGGCCGACTTCGACTACTCCGCGCAACCGTCGGTCGATCCGAAACTGATCGCCGAGCTGGGCACACTGCGGTTCGTCGACGACGCCACCAACGTGTTGCTGATCGGCCCGCCCGGCGTCGGCAAAACGATGCTCGCCGTCGGTCTCGGCCACGCCGCCGTCGCAGCGGGGATGCGCACCTACTACACCACCGCGGCTGAACTCGCCGCGCGTTGCCACCGCGCCGCGCTCGAGGGACGCTGGGCGACGACGATGCGTTTCTACGCCGGACCACGACTGCTCATCGTTGACGAGGTGGGCTATCTGCCGTTACCCGCCGAAGCCGCCGCCGCCTTGTTCCAAGTTGTCAGCCAAAGATATTTGAAAGGCAGCATCGCCCTCACCACAAATTTGGGGATCGCCTCGTGGGGCAAGGTGTTCAACGACGACCCGATGATCGCCGGCGCGATGCTCGACCGGCTCCTGCACCGCAGCGTCGTGATCAACATCGACGGCGATAGCTACCGGATGCGATCCCACCGCGCCCGCGCCGAAGCAACCCGGCGGGCGGTCAACGCAACATGACCACCGAACTCCCGTCGCGTCACGATGGCGTCACGATCACCTGCCCCGTCTGCCAGCACCCGTTCAACCCCAACGGACGCCGGCGCTTCTGTTCCGACGCCTGCCGGGCTGCCGCCTACCGACGCCGCCGCGACAACAGCCACACACCCGTCGTCGTTCCAGCCGCCCGACCGCGCCGCCCGATCACCGTCTACGAATGCGACCACTGCGGCACCCGCGCCCTCGGCCAGCAACGCTGCGCCGACTGCTCCACCTTCATGCGACGGATCGGCATCGGCGGAACATGCCCCCACTGCGATGAGCCGATCGCGATCACCGAACTCCTCGAAACGGAGGTGACCAACCCAACCTGACGTACGCTCAAACCGCTCACCACCCCCACTCAACACCTGGGGAATTTCGGTGATCGACAGTGGGGAATTTCAGCGATCCGCAGCAACGACGACGGGTTCGATGGGCCCGACGGCACCGAACATTGCTTGACCTCGTCGAGGGGCGGCGACCGCTCATCGTCTATCACGTCTGGTTCGAGCCGGGCGAGTCGCCCTGTGAGGGTTGTTCGCAGTGGACCAGCAATCTCGGAGATCTGTCGAACCTGCACGACGCCGAGACCACCCTGGCGTTCGTGTCACGAGCACCGATCGCAGAAATTGTCCCCGCACAACGAGCGCGAGGTTGGGCGGTGCCGTGGTACTCCGTGAACGGCAACGCTTTCAATGACGACACCGGGTACGCAGACGTCGCCCAGCTGTCGGTGTTCGTGCGCGACGAGCAATCTGTCTTTCTGACGTACGTCACACGCGAGGGAAGCGACCTGCAGAGGCTCACCAATCACTGGACCCTCCTCGAGCGGACACCCG
>JANOHN010000299.1:0-2941 GCA_031406505.1 Acidimicrobiia bacterium
CGGGTGTAGAAGGCCACGGCTTGGTCGACGTCGGCGACGTTGAGGGCGAGCTGCACACGAGCCATCGGGGGGTCCTTTCGAGGTTTCGTATTGACGTACATCTATGTATCAGATAGATTGATAGGTGTCAATATGAAAGGCGAACGGCCCATGGATGTCCGCACGATCACCCGCTGCTGCGAGCCGGTCCTCACCGCGCCGCTGAACGGGGCTGACGCCGAGGAGCTAGCAAGCGCATTCAAGGTGCTGGCTGACCCGGCCCGGCTGCGGTTGATGAGCCTGGTGGCAAGCAGCCCGAGTGGTGAGGTGTGCGCGTGCGAGCTCGTGGTGCCGCTCGGACGTAGCCAGCCGACGATCAGCCATCACCTGACGGTGTTGGTGGACGCTGGCCTTCTTGCCCGTGAGCGGCGCGGGAAGTGGGCTTGGTACTCCGTGGTCCCCGAGCGCGTGGCGTTGCTACGCGACGCCCTCGCGGTGTCGGTTCACTAGCGGCCCGCCCTCCCCGTCTTGGGTGTCATACCCCCGTGCGAACGTGCGGGTATGAGGATCATCGATTGTGCCGAGTGTGTGATGCAGCAGACCGAGGCGTGCGACGACTGCGTCGTCACGTTCATCGCCAACCGTGACCCGGGCGACGCCCTGGTGATCGACGTAGCCGAGGAGCGGGCGGTTCGGTCACTCCAGAAAGCCGGGCTCGTGCCCGACCTCCGCCACGTGGCTAGATAGGCGGCCGGGCGGCTGTGCCGACCCGGCGCCGGCAGGAGACGAAGCCTGCGAAGTCGACCCGGAGGGCGGAGTCGCTAGTCGTTCACCTCGGCGCGCAGGGCGCCGACAGTGCACTTCTCCTTCGGCCGGTGCGCGAACGGGTCGAACTGGTAGATCCGCATCGCGTTCTCGTACGTGATCTTGGCCACCTCGTCCTCGGGCACGCCCTCCACCTGCTTGGCCATCGCCTCGGGTGAGTGGGGCCACGTGGAGTCGGAGTGTGGGTAGTCGCACTCCCACGTGATGTTGTCGATGCCGATCCGGTGGCGATCCTCAACTCCGGCGCGGTCGCTGATGAAGCAGAACGAGAAGTGATCGAGGGCTACCTGGCTCGGCAGCTGGTCACCGAAGTCCTGGTGGGTCCAGAAGTGGTGTTGTTGGTACGTGTAGTCGGCGCGCTCGAGCCAGTACGGCACCCAACCGGTGCCACCCTCCGACAGCGCGAACTTCAGATCGGGGAACTGGCGGAGAACCTTCGACCACAGCAAATCGGTGGCCGCGTGCATCGTATTGAGCGGCGTGAGCTGGATCATCACGTCCATCGGCGCGCCCGGTTCGAGTGCGAGTGTGGTGGACGACGAGCCGATGTGGAGGCAGATCACGGTGCCTTCTTCCTGGCACGCTTGGAAGAACGGGTCCCAGTGACCCCCGAAGATGTGCGGCCAACCGAGCTTGGCCGGGTTCTCGGAGAACGTGACGGCGTGGCAGCCCTTCTTCGCGACGCGGTGCACCTCGTCGGCCATGAGCTGCGGGTCCCAGATTGGGGGGATCGACAACGGGATCATCCGACCGGGATACGTGCCGCACCACTCGTCGATGTGCCAGTCGTTGTACGCGCGTAGGAGGTTGAGGCCGATCTCGAGGTCCTTCGACCGCGAGAAGAGCTGACCGCAGAACTGCACGAAGCTCGGGAAGCACATCGACCCGAGCACGCCGTTTCGGTTCATGTCGTTGATGCGTTCGGTGATGTCCCAACAGCCCTTGCGGATGTCGGCAAGCGCGGTGGGCTCGATGCCGTACTCCTCGGGCGGCTTGCCGGCAACGGCGTTCAAACCGATGTTCGGGATCTCGCTGCCCTCGTAGGACCACGCGTCGGTGCCGTCCGCGCGGTGGATGAACTTGGGAGCGAACTCCATCCACTTCTCCGGGAGGTGCCCCTCGAAGAGGTCGGGAGGCTCGACGACGTGATCATCGACGCTGACGAGGATGAGGTCTTCGGCCTGCATGGCGCTTCCCCCTGTTGCTGACTCGGTGTCAGCGTAGATCCCCCATGGAATCGACGCCGCGAGGGCTAGCGTCCTCATGTTCGCGATCGAGGGGGAGAGCTGCCGTGGCCGTGTCCGTCGCAACGGGTTCCGACACCGTGAACCTGGCTCTCACCGTCGCCCGTGTATGGGTGGGCATCGTGATGTTCGCTCACGGGTGGCGTCATCTTCAGTCCGTCCGCAGTGGGCCGGGGATGGCGAACTGGTTCGAGAGCCTCGGGCTCAAGCCGGGAAAGCTCCATGCCTGGAACGTCACGCTCACTGAGTTGGCCGTGGGTCCTGCACTCGTGCTCGGTCTCCTCACGCCGGCGGCGTACGGGGGGACTGCCGCGATCTTGCTCGTTGCGCTCGCGACCAACCACTGGAAGAACGGGTTCTTCATCAACAGCCCGGGTGAGGGTTGGGAGTATGTAGGAACGCTTGCGGTGCTCTCGGTCGCACTGGGCGCGCTCGGACCCGGCAAGTGGTCGCTCGATGACGCGTTCGACCTCGTGTTCCCGTTCGATCCGAGAAAGGCGGCGATCGTTGCCGCGGTCATCGGTATCGGTGGAACGATCGCCTTCCTCGCCGCGTTCTGGCGGCCACCGAAGAAGGCTGCGGCGAAGAGCTAGCTAGCTCGGCGACCCTGCGGCGCGGGTTTGCGACAGAACCCGCACGCGCCCGCGCGGTTGCACCCGTCGCGTCTCGACCGGAATCTCCGCGACCGCGCGCGGTTCGGGTGCACCGAGGGTGTCGGGTCGCACGGTGACGAGCTGCACGGCAGACGACGACACGATCTCGGCCACGACGCTCCCGCGGTCGGTGCGCTTCCACGCGACGAGTCGGTCTCCGTCGACGGACAGCGCGTCGACGTGGCCGGCGAGGCCCGCACCGAGGTGGGCTGCCACCCGCCCGGCGGCCTCTCGACCCCA
>JANOHN010000334.1:0-2153 GCA_031406505.1 Acidimicrobiia bacterium
GGCCCGATCTGCGGGCACTCGAAGCAGAGGAACGAGCCCTTCTCGGCAAAGAGGTTCGTCCGTGGGCACTGCGTGATGCGACCCTCGTCGATCAGCGCCGACTGGACCGCATCGCTTTCGGCCACGGTGCCGCACCAGGCCGGCTCGACGTTGATGCCGAAGCCCGGCACACCTTCCTCGAAGAGGTACTTCCCGCCAAGCGTCACCGAGTTGGACATGATCGGCAAGACCGCGAAGACGTGCTTCTCCTCCACCAACGACCGGACGGTGCTGTATCCGACCGAGGGGTTGCCTTGGTCGCTCAGCTTCGCCACGAGCTTCAACTTCCGACCGTTGACCCCGCCCTGCTTGTTGATCTTGTCGAAGTACGCCTCGGTGCCGTCGAACCCGTCGGAGTACGAGACGTTGAGCGTGTCGTTCGCGGGGCTCGCATACCCACCGACGCGGATCTCGGTCTTGGTGACCCCGGGGACCTTCCCGCCTCCGGCCCCGGCGGTGATTGCCGGGAAGCCGACGAGCGCGCTGACGAGCAGCGTGATGGTGATGACGGCCAGCACTCGGCGCATCTGTTCCCCCCTGTTCGATCGACCCTTCGGTCGACGACTCGGCGGCACTCTAGCCATCGCATGACGCGGACGTCAGGTCGCCTCGGCCGGACGAAAAGTCGGCTCCGCAAGGGTGCCGGGCCAGTGGGTGGCAACGTACGCGCGACCATGGGCGCATGACCGGGACCCTCGTCTGCTTCCATGCCCATCCCGACGATGAGTCGATCTCGACCGGCGGCGTGATCGCAAGCGAGGCAGCCACAGGCCGACGGGTCGTGCTCGTGGTCGCGACGGGCGGTGAGCTCGGTGAGGTGGATGACGGGTTCCTCGAACCCGGTGAGACCCTCCGCGAGCGTCGGGCCGACGAGGTCGCCCGCGCCGCGGAGATTCTCGGCGTTTCGCGGGTCGAGTTCCTCGGATACCACGACTCGGGAATGGTCGGGCTCCCCGAGAACGACGCGCCGGAGGCGTTCTGGTCAGCCGATGTGGAGGAAGCCGCGCAGCGCCTCGCCGCGATCCTGCGTGACGAAGATGCCGAAGTGCTCACGGTCTACGACGTAGACGGTGGCTATGGCCATCCCGACCACATCCAAGTCCACCGCGTCGGCGTGCGGGCGGCCGAGCTCGCGGGCACACCGCGCGTCTACGAGACCACCATGAATGCCGACGCGATCAGTCGCATGATGCGGGTGCGTTGGGCTGAGCTCAAAGAGTCGGGAATCGAGATGCCCGAAGGGGTGGAGGATCCCGACGACATCAAGATCGGTGTACCGGAGTCCCAGATCACCACGTTCGTCGACGTGACGGAGTTCGTCGATCGAAAGCGCGCTGCGCTCAGCCAGCACGCCAGTCAGGTGGGCGAGTCGTCCTTCTTCCTAGCGATGCCACCGGAGATGTTCCGAGAGGCGTTCGGCACCGAGTGGTTCATCCGGCGGGGGGCGCCGCCGGGCCTTCGGGAGGATTCGCTGTTCGAGGCGTCGTGACCCCACTGCGGCGCCGCCGGACGATCCCGGAGCGCCGGTACATCGAGCGGTCTGAGGACCACGGCGCATACGGCGCCATCGTGAGTCCGGCCAGCGACACCAGCACCGCGTCGTAGTTGACCCGCCAGCCCTGGAAATCGCGCCACGACTGGTCTCGGTCGTCGTGCAGCGGGATCCGCGCCGCAACGAATGCCTCGCATGCCTCGTCGAACTCGTCGCGGGCGATGCTGATCGGGTCGCTCGGATCGGGATCGGGGTCGTACGGGATGTCGAAGTACGCGGCAATCGTGCGCAATGACGTGAACCCGCTGCGCACGCACGCGCCGGCATTCGGTGACCAGGGCACCGCGACAACCGAGTTGTAGAGCGATGCGGCATCGAGCACGGCGCCCGCAGCGGTGACCCACGAACGGTCGGGTTGCGGTGAGCGGAAGAAGCTGAGCATGCCGAGCGACGTGTGCGTCTCCTCCAGCTCCGCGAACCACGTCTGCCATTCCGTCCACACCTCGTCCAACAGGTTGAAGCGCTGCATGCCCTGCGCGCGCGTGAGGATCTCCACCCCCGACGGCGGGTTGCCCCCGCGGACGGCGAGCTTGGCCACGAGCACCTCGCGACGTGAGAAGGC
>JANOHN010000343.1:0-20655 GCA_031406505.1 Acidimicrobiia bacterium
TGGCCCCGCCGATGCCTCCGGCCGAGCCCGTGACGGCCACAACCCCCATCGGGGACTCCCCCCTTTTGGCACCAGCCCGCCAAAGAACGCCGAACGGTAGCCTGACGCCGCGTCAGATTGTGAGGGGATGCGGATGTTGGACCTGGTCGTTCGTAATGGTGAGGTCGTCGACGGCCGCGGCGGCAAGCCGGTGCACGCCGACGTTGGCGTGCGTGACGGACGAGTCGTGACGATCGGCAAGATCGACGAAGACGCTACGGAGACGATCGACGCCGATGGCCAGGTCGTCGCCCCCGGCTTCGTCGACATCCACACTCACTACGACGCGCAGGTGCTCTGGGACCCAGCCGCAACGCCGTCGCCGCTCCACGGCGTCACCACCATCGTGGGCGGGAACTGCGGGTTCACCATCGCGCCGGTCGAAGCGAGCGAGATCGACTACCTCACGCGCATGCTCGCCCGGGTCGAAGGTATGCCACTCGAGTCACTGCTCGAGGGGGTGCCGTTCAACTGGCGCACGTTCGGCGAGTACCTCGACCGGATCGACGGCAAGCTCGCGGTGAACGCGGGATTCCTCGTCGGCCACTCAGCCATCCGACGGGTCGTCATGGGTGAGGACTCGATCGGGCACGAGGCGAGCGCCGAACAAATTGCGCAGATGTGCCAGGTGCTCGGCGACTCCCTCGCGGCTGGAGGCCTTGGGTTCTCGTCGTCGCAGGCCACCACTCACAACGATGCCAACGGTGATCCCGTCCCGTCACGCTTCGCCACTCCCGAAGAGCTCGTCGCGCTCTGCAAGGTCACCGGTGAGCACGAAGGCACGACGCTCGAGTTCATCCCCCATGTCGGCGCGTTCGAGGAGCAGCACCTCGAGCTCATGGCTGACATGTCGCGTGCCGCTAACCGGCCGCTCAACTGGAACGTGCTCGTGCCGAACGCCGCGAACGCCGACTACGTGGCCCGGCAGCTCAGCGCGAGCGACTTCGCCCGCGAACACGGCGCCAAGGTGCTCGCGCTGACGGTCCCTGATGTGATGACGACGTTCCTCACGTTCAAGGCCGGCTTCGTGTTCGACGCGCTCCCCGGGTGGCGCAAGACCATGGCGCTCCCGCTCGCTGACAAGATGAAAGCACTGGCCGATCCCGTCGAGCGCAAGCGCCTCGCCGAGGGTGCGGCGTCGCCCGAGGCCGGCATGCTGCGCGGGCTGGCCAACTGGCAGAACATGACCATCGTCGAGACGTACGCCGCCGAGAACCGCGAGGTCCAGGGCCGCACGGTCGCCGACGTCGCCAAGGAGCGCGGCCAAGACCCATTCGACTGCCTGCTCGACATCTCACTCCTCGACGAGCTGCGCACGATCGTGCAACCGCCGCTCGCGGGCAACGACGAAGCCAGCTGGCAGCTACGTCGTGACGTGTGGCGCGACCCGCGCGCAGTCGTCGGGGCGTCCGACGCCGGCGCCCACCTCGACATGCTCTCGACGTTCAGCTTCTCGACCGCGATGCTCCGCTCCGTGCGGGAGCACGCGCTCATGCCGATCGAAGAAGCCGTGCATCTGCTCACCGACCGCCAAGCGCGCCTCTATGGCCTCCGTGAGCGCGGCCGCATCGCCGAAGGCTGGCACGCCGATCTCGTGGTCTTCGATTCCGAGCGCATCAAGCCCGGGCCTGTCGGTTTTCGCAACGACCTCCCAGCCGGCGCCGGGCGCCTGTATGCCGAGGCCGAAGGCATCAGCCACGTGATCACCAACGGCACCGAGATCGTGAGAGGCACCGAGCTCACCGGCAACAACCCCGGCACCCTGCTGCGCAGCGGAAGAGACACCGAAACCGTCACCGCGCGCTAGGCGAGCTTGCGGTGGTCCCAGCTCACGAACCTGTCGACGTTGATCTTGATGGCGACGCGCTTGTTGATCATCATCTCGACGGCGGGTCGCATCTCTTCCGTGTACTTCTGCCCCGAGGTGCGCTCCACGATGCTGACCCCCATCTCGAAGATCCGATCCGGATCCTCGACGATCTCGGCCGTCCCCACCATCTCGACGCCCACGAGCTGGTCGTAGGACTCGCCTTCTTCGACCATGCACGTGATCTGCGGGTTGCGCCGCAGGTTCTGCACCTTCTGGCTCTTGGCCTTGGTCTCGAGCGCAGGCGCGCCTTCGAGGAACCCGTACCACATGGCGACCAGATGGATGCTGCCGTCGTGGTTCATCGTGGCGCAGCTCATCGTGTGCCACCCGTTGAGGAACGCGTCGATCTCCTCGGGCGTCATCTTGATCTTGTCGCGCTGCTTCACCCCGGAGCCCATGCCGGGCGCCGTCGACACGCGGTCCACCCCATCGGACTTGCTGGATGCGCTCACTTCACCACCACCGGGTTGACGGGACTGCCCACCGCATTCGTCAGGGGCATCGGAGATGCGTCGAGGAAGAACGAGTAACGGCCGTCGCTCGCGCAGTCGGCCGACAGGTCCTCGAGGTTCCAGTTCTGGCCCTGCGTCATGCCCATGTCGACGAGGTGTAACAGGTGGACGGGCAGGATCGCATCTTCACGCTCGCACGGGTACACCTCGAACGTGACGTTGTCGGTGGCCACCGCGGCGACATCGTGGTCACGGAACCACTGAACCGTCTGGAGCGACGGTCCGGACGCCGGCACGCCGTACTTCTCGCGGTCGCCTTCCAAGAACCACTGCATCTGGCCGGTGCGGATGAGGACGATGTCGCCGGGCTGCACCTTCACCTTGCCGAGCTCGGCCGCCGCATCGAGATCGGCGCCGGTGAGTGGGTAGCCACCTTCGACCCGGTCGACGCCCTTGGCCTTCGCAATGTCGAGCAGCACGCCACGCCCGATGATGGTCTTGATCTTGTCGATGCCCATCTTCGCGGCGCCGGCCTCGGTGATCACACTCGACGGCACGCCGTTGTAGAGCTTGCCCTCGTAGCTCACGTGCGCCAACGCGTCCCAATGCGTGCACGACTGCACGCCCATCGACAGCTTGTCGTCACTGGTCGTGAAGTTGTCGGGATCGCCGGTGAACGGCGTGTCGATCATGATCATCTCGCGCTTGGGGTTGTCGCGACCGGGGATCGCCCCCATCTGTGGCCCGTTCTCGTCCATGGGTAGCCCGAGCGCGAGACGCCGTCCGGTCTTGATCTCCTTGGCCGCCGACTTGACGACATCGTCGGTGATCAGGTTGAGCGTGCCGATCTGATCGTCGTCGCCCCATCGGCCCCAGTTGCGGACCTTGGCCGCGAGCTCTTTGACTTCCGCAGGTAGCGCCATAGGACTCCTTATGCAACCGAGACGGTGAGCACGCCGCGCGCCAGCTTGCCTTCGTGCAGATCGTGGGTTGCGTGCTCCCAGTCCTCGAGTGGGTACTTCGCGCTCACGAGCTCGTCGAGCTTGATCAAGCCCTGCTTGTAGGCCTGCACGATGAGCGGGATGTCCCAGTGCGGCCGGTGCGACCCTGCACGTGAGCCGGTGAGCGTGCGCTCCACGTGGGTGAGCAACGTGACCTGCGCGGGCACCGTGGCGTCGAACGCGGGCACGCCAACCGCGACTGCGGTTCCGCCCCAGTCGAGCATCTGGAGGCATTGGTTGAGCACGGCAGGGTTGCCAACGCAGTCGAACGCGTAGTCGAGCCCGCCTTCACCGAACGAGCCGACGATGTTGGCGATCTGCGTCGGGTAATCCTCGCGCACCTTTGCCACCACATCGACGTCGGGGCCGGCGAGGATGAAGTCGGTCGCTCCGAACTCGCGCGCGAGCTGTTCCTTCGAAGCGACGGTGTCGATCGCGTAGATACGGCTCGCGCCCTTCACCTTCGCGGCCTGGATCACGTTGAGCCCGACACCACCAACACCGAACACCGCGCACGTGTCGCCGATGCCGAGATTCGTCCGGTTCCAGACCGTGCCGATGCCAGTGAGCACTCCGCAGCCGATGAGGCAGGCGACGCTGAGGTCGAGGTCGTCGTCGACTTTGACGCACTGCACCGCCTGCACGACGGTGTATTCGGAGAGGCAGGACGTGGCGGCGAAGTTCCACGCGTCGTCGCCCGCCACGGTGAACGGCTGGCTCGCATTCGAGATGCTCTTGCGGCAGTACGCGGGTCGTCCGGTCTCGCACCACTTGCACGCACCACAGAACGCGAGCGTGTGCAGCACCACGTGGTCGCCGGGCTTCACGTTGGTGACAGCCTCGCCCACCTGATCGACCACGCCGGCGCCCTCGTGCCCGAGCACCGATGGCGTGGGCCACGGGATCGTGCCGTCGATCACGCTCAGGTCGCTGTGGCACAACCCGGCCGAGACGACGCGCACTTTGACCTCCGTCGGACCGGGTGCGCGGACTTCCACGTCGTCCCGGATCGCGGCCTTCGTGCCGTCGTAGACCAGCGCCTTCATTGGATTCCCTTCATCCTGGCCAGATGACGCTTTGGATCTCGGTGTGCGCGTACAGGCCCCAATCGCCACCGTCGCGTCCGACCCCGCTCATCTTGAAGCCACCGAACGGGGCTTCGTGGTTGCGTTGGGCAGTGTTGATGCCGACGTGCCCCGCCTCGAGCTGCTTCGCGATGCCGTACGCCTTGCCGGTGTCCTCGGAGAACACGTAGTCGTAGAGGCCGTACGGCGAGTCGTTGGCAATCGCGATCGCCTCCTCGTCGTGGTCGTACGGGACCACGACGATCACGGGGCCGAAGATCTCCTCGCGCACCGCGGTCATGTCGTTGCGACAGTTCGCGAGCAGCGTGGGCCCGACATAGAAGCCACGATCCATGCCGTCGGGCCGCCGGCCGTCCACGACGACGTCGGCACCTTCGTCGGCACCCGACTGGATATAACCCTCGATGCGATCGCGGTGCACACCGGTGATCACCGGTCCCACCATCGTCTCGGGCGACTCCGGCGGACCGACCTTGAGATGCGGTGCAGCCGCGGCGAGTCCGCCGACGAGCTGGTCGTAGACGGCACGGTGCACGATGGCGCGTGTCGGTGCGGTGCAGATCTGACCCGAATGGAAACCCCACACGCTGGCGAGGCCGGCGATGGCCTTGGTGAGGTCGGCGTCCTCGCACACGATGCACGCGCCCTTGCCGCCGAGCTCGAGGAGCAGCCGCTTCATCGTCTTGGCGCCTGCTTCGTAGATCTTCACGCCGACGCCGGTGGAGCCGGTAAAGCTGACCATGTCGACGTTCGCGGACTCGACGAGTGCCTGACCCACTTCCGGCGCCGAGCCCGTGACCACGTTGACCACTCCGGGCGGGAAGCCGACGGCGCGGCAGATGTCGGCGAACTCGATGATCGCCAGCGGATCCTGCGGCGCCGGCTTCATCACCACCGTGTTGCCCGTGGCGAGCGCCGGACCGACCTTGCCGGCCATGTTCACGAGCGGGAAGTTGTACGCGGTGATGCACGCGACCACGCCGACCGGCTGTCGGAGCACCTGGCCACCGATCACTCCGCCGGCGGCAAGCGGCGTCGTCGGCATGATGGATGGTGGGAGGGCCACGTTGATGTCTTGCATCGCGCCTCTGGCGTAGCGCTGGAAGCGCGCCACGGCTTGGGGCACCTGGAGCGCCGACCCCACGTTCAACGTTGCGCCCGTCTCCGCGATGATCAGCGGCAGCAGCGCGTCGCTGCGCGTGCGGATCTCCTCGGCAAGTGCGAGCAACAGGTTCGCTCGCGCTTCGGGTGTCGTCCGCTTCCATGCGGGTGACGCATCGCGGGCAGCCTGCGCGGCGGCTTCGGCATCGGCCGCGGTGGCCTCGGGAGCCTCACCGACGATGTCCTCGGTCGCCGGGTTGACGATCCCGTACGTGCCGCCGCCACCGTCGACCGACTCGCCACCGATGAGGAGTTGATACTTGTTGGAGGGCATGCGCGCGGAAGGTATCAGGGGCCTGCGGGGACGGGGACGGTGTGCGTGTCGCGGCCAGAGCGCAGGAGAGTCCCCGGGAGATCGCCGGTGACCGCGCCGTCAGTGACGATCGCACGCCCGTTCACGTAGACGCGCTGCACACCGACGGAACCGGCGTAGAGCCGGCCGGTCCCACCGGGGAGGTCGTGCACGAGCGTCACGTCCTGCATGTCGACGGTCGCAGGGTCGAGCACGACGAGATCGGCGTGCGCACCCTCTGCGATTACCCCGCGATCGCGCAGTCCCAGCAGCTCGGCTGGCGCTTGCGTGATGAGCTGCACCGCTCGCTCGAGCGGGACGAGCTGACGCCCGCGCAGGCAATCGGCGAGGAACCGGGTCGTGTACGGCGCGCCACACATGCGATCGAGGTGCGCGCCGGCGTCGGAGCCGCCAAGGAGCACGTCGTCGCGTGCCCAGGCGTCCTTGCGGAGCTGCCACGACGCGTCGTCGCTGTCGGTCGGGAGCGGCCACAGGACGGTGCGGAGGTCGTCGGCGAGCACGATGTCGAGGAGCACGTCGAACGGGTCCTGGCCCCGTTCCTTGGCGATGTCAGCGACGCGCCGGCCCTTCAACCCGTCGTTGGCCGGCGAGTAGGTGTCGCCGAGCATGTAGCGCCCCCAGTCGTTCAAGCGGGCGATCACGCCGGCCTCCGGCGCCTGGGCCCGCTCGGCGAGGAAACGGCGCACCTCGGGGTCGCGCAGCTTGGCCATGCGCTCTGGGACCGGCAGGTTCATGATCGAAGCCCAGTCCGGGAGCATGAACAGGGCGCAGTAGTTGAGGAAGCTCATGTTCATCTCGACGAGCACCGGCATGGTGAGCGCGACAGCACGACCACCACGCGCCGCCGCGTTCTCGCACGCGGCCAACTGCTCCCGGTAGCGCTCGGGCTCCTTGGAGTCGATCGTGAGCACGTTCCAGTTGAGTGGCCGCCGCGCGGCGAGCGTCATGTCGGCCATCAGCTCGACCTCGTCGGGTCGAAAGCCGCGCAGGCAGCCGTCGGTGACGTATTCCAGCATCGTGCCCTCGTGGCCACGGACCTCGGCGCACAGCGCCAGCACTTCCTCGCGTGACGCCCACCGCGACGCCACCGGCTTGCCGTCACCATCGGAGTGCGTGAACGACAACGTGGTGGAGAAACCCAGGCCACCCGCGTCGATGCACTCGCTCAACAGCTCGGTCATCGCGCGAACCTGCTCCGGCGATGCCTCGTTGCCGATCGCATCGGGACCCATCACCTTGCGCCGCAACGCGCAGTGCCCAACGAGGAACCCGGCGTTCACGCCGATGTTCCCGTCGAGCGCGTCGAGGTACTCCGCGAAGCTCGACCACTTCCACGGGACGCCCTTCTCGAGCGCGGCAAGCGGCATGCCCTCGACCTTGGCCATCATCTGGCGCGTGTAGTCGGCATCGCTCGCCTCGATCGGCGCCAGGGTGAAGCCGCAGTTGCCACCGATGATCGTGGTGACTCCGTGCAGGCTCGACGACGCGGCCGGCGGATCCCAGAAGAGCTGCGCGTCGTAGTGCGTGTGTGGGTCGACGAAGCCCGGTGTGACCAGCAGGCCGGTCGCGTCGACCACCTCGTTCGCGGCCTCGTCCGTCACTCCCACGACCACGACGCGCCCGTCACGCACTCCCACATCAGCGCGCCGCCCCGACGCACCGGTGCCGTCGACCACGGTGCCGCCGCGGATGAGCAGGTCGAGCATCGGGCCTCCGGTCTGCCTGGTGTTCGCCAGGTTGGAACGTGTTCTAGTTTCCCCGCCGATGCCGGTCGGGAGCAAACGCGGCCCGGTCGCGAGCCCTGGCCTCGGTAGCGTCGCACGAACGGCTCGAGGAGCGCACCCGCCCGCCTGGAAGGTGAACGCAGGGTTAACTACGCTCCCCACCACACAAACCACTGATCACTTCTGATCACTTACACCACTACTGGGGGAGTTATGGGCCGAACAAGGCTTCTCAAGCTCGCCTCGCTCGCCACCGTCGTCTGTCTCGGAGCCGCGTTCGCGGCACCGGCAGGCGCGCAGGCGGATCGAGGCAACATCGACGGTGAGCTCGTCATCGCAAGCCTCGCTCCGGAGACGGGCGACCTGTCGGCGATCCTCGACTCGCTCCGCGTGCCGGTCGAGATCGCGGTCGACGAGATCAACGCGGCGGGCGGTGTCCTCGACTCCGACGTCGTGCTCGTGACCGGTGATGACGGCACGGACCCCGAGGTCGCCAGCGTGACGCTGGACCGCCTCCTCACGTCGGACAAGGCCGATGCGCTGATGGGTCCGGCCTCCTCATCGACCGCCACGGGTGTGCTCGACAAGATCGAGACCAACGCCGCGATCATGTGCTCGGGTTCGAACACGTCGCCGGCGCTGTCACCGAAGGGCACGGGCGGCGGCTACTACTTCCGCACCGCGCCTCCCGACAAGCTGCAGGCACCCGCGCTGGGTGACCTGATCGTGTCGGAGGGCTTCAGCCAGGTGGCGATCATCGCCCTCAACGACGACTACGGCCAAGGCTTTGCCAAGGCCTTGTCGAAGTCGCTGAAGCAGGGTGGCGCCAAGGTCGTGGCCAACGTTCCGTACAGCCCCGACGGTGGGCCGTACGACACCGCGGCACAAGAAGCAGCGGACGAGAGCCCCGACGCGGTGGCACTCATCGCGTTCCCCGACACCGGGGCCACGGTGCTCCAGGCGATGATCGCAGCAGGTATCGGCCCGGCCGACCTGCAGGTCTTCGTGACGGACGGTCTCGACAGCTCCTCGATCCCCGAGGCAGTTGACCCGGCGAACCTGGGTGTCCTCGACGGCGTCCTGGGCACCACGCCTGCGGCCGCTCCGGCGGGTGTCGAGCATGCGTTCCAGGAGGAGTTCGCGGCGACTGGCGTCGACGCGGTCTTCTCCTCGTACTACTACGACTGCACGATCCTCACGGCCCTGGCGGCAGTGAAGGCGAAGAGCGACGACCCCGCGAAGATGCGCAAGGCGTTCAAGAAGAACCTCACGGGGAAGACGAAGTGCAACAACTTCGCTGACTGCAAGGCCGCGCTCGAGGACGGCAAGTCGATCAACTACGACGGAGCGGCGTCGGAGTACAAGAAGTTCTCCGACCACGAGCCACTGTCGGGCGTCTACGACGTCTACACGTTCGACAGCGCCGGCGAGAAGTCGACGCTGGGTGACGACGCTCAGATCAGCATCGGCTGATCGAGCACACGAACATGCACGCAGCACGGGGGCCCGGGCAACCGGGCCCCCGTGTCGCGTCCAAACTGCTGGTCGCGCTCGCTCGGGCTCGGGATACCCGAGCCCGTCCCTTCGGGAACGCTCGGCTGCTCCTAAGTGACTCGTGCGAGTGAGCCGAGGTACAGCTCGATCACCTTCGCGTCGTGCAGCAGCTCCTGGCCGGTCGCCTCGTACGCGTTCTGCCCTTGGTCGAGCACGTAGCCGCGGTCGCAGATCTGGAGACAACGCCTGGCGTTCTGCTCGACCATCACGATCGCGGTGCCGGACTTGTTGATCTGCTCGACCCACTCGAACACCTGGTCCTGGAGCATCGGCGAGAGCCCGGCCGAGGGCTCGTCGAGGAGCAACACGGTTGGCTCGGCCATGAGCGCTCGCGCCATCGCGAGCATCTGACGCTGCCCGCCGGAAAGCGAGCCAGCGCGGTCGTGAAGCCGCTCGCCGAGCATCGGGAACAGCGCGGTGACCGCCTCGACGCGCTCGTCGAACCGCTCGGCGTCGGTGTAGGCACCCATCTTGAGGTTGTCGGCGATGGTGAGGCTGGTGAACACGTTGCGAACCTGTGGGACATATCCCACACCCCGCTGGACGAGCTCGTGGGCCTTCGCGCTGGTGACGTCGTCACCATGAAGATGCACGGTCCCTGCCCTCACTGGCACCAGACCGAAGAGCGCCTTCACCAACGTGGACTTGCCCGCGCCGTTCGGCCCGATGATCCCGACGAGCTCGCCGTCACCGACGGTGAGGTTGCACCCGCGCAGAATGTCGACCTCGGGCACGTAGCCGGCCACGAGACCCTGGGCGTCGAAGACTGACGCTCGGTCTGACGGGCGGACGGCGGTCACGATCGGACCGTCGCGCGTTCGCCGTGCTCGCGCCCGAGGTACGCGTCGATCACGGCCGGGTTGCTCGTTACCTCGTGGTGCGAACCTTCGGCGATCACCACACCCTCAGCCATGCACACCACGTGATCGCTGATGCTCGCGACCACGTCCATGTCGTGCTCCACGAAGACCACGGTGAGCCCGCGGCCGCGGAGGTCTTTGATCCGCTCCAGCAGCGTCGCAGTGAGCGTCGGGTTCACCCCCGCCGTCGGCTCGTCCAGCATGACCAAGCGCGGATCCGCCATGAGCGCCCGACCGAGCTCGAGCAGCTTGCGTTGCCCACCCGAGAGCGTCCCCGCGTAGTCGGCCCGCTTGACCTCGAGCCCGACCCACTCGAGGAGCTCGATTGCGCGATCCTCGACCTCGGCTTCCTGCTCGCGCCACGACCGTCGCGCCAACGAGATCAGGAACCGCTCTCCTCGTTGATGTGGTGCCGCGAGCTTCATGTTGTCGAGGACCGACATGCGGGCGAGCGCCTTCGGGATCTGGAACGTTCGCACCATGCCCGCGCGGGCGATGGCGTGCGGAGGCTTGCCCTCGAGGTCGACACCGTCGAAGCGCCAGACACCCGAGTCGCGGCGCTCGAAGCCCGTCAGCAGGTTGAAGAACGTCGTCTTGCCCGCGCCGTTCGGCCCGATCAGCGCCACGATCGCGCCCTTCGCCACCTCGAAACGATCCACGTTGACCGCGAGCAATCCCCCGAAGGACTTGCGGACGTCGTTGGCAACGAGGATCGGCTCACTCATTGACGAGTGCCTCCGCGCGGTTCCCGAACATCCCTTGAGGTCTGAAGATCATGAGCGCCATGAGCGCGAGTCCGACGAACGCGATCCGAAGCGGACCGGTGTCGCTCGGCGTGAACACGTCGCCGAAGACACCTTCGGTGATCGACTGGCGCAGCAGCGCATCGAGCGCCTGGTAGATGAACCAGAACACCATCGAGCCCAGCACTGGTCCAAGCACGCTGCCCACGCCGCCGAGGATCAGCACTGTGTAAGCGAAGAATGTGAACGCCGACTTCCAGTAGTCGCCGTTCGTGAACTGCGCATCGATCGCGATGATGATGCCGCCGATCGCCCCGATCGCCCCACCCAGCACCAGGGCTTGGAGCTTGATCGAGAACGCGTTCTTGCCCAAGCTGCGAGCAGCGTCTTCGTCCTCACGGATGGCCTTCATCATCCGCCCGTACGGGCTGCGCGCGATCAAACGCACCAACAACGACGCCAGGATGACGCACGTCCACGCGACCGTCATCACCCACAAGGCGCGGTGATCGAACGACACCTCACCGATCCCATACCGCCCAACTGGGATCGGATTGAGATCGAAGAACGAGTTTGCGAACCCGCGGATCCCGAACACCCCACCGGTGAAGTCCTCGAGCGAGCGGGACGACACGCCGATCCGGAGGATCTCGGCCGACGAGATCGTGACGATCGCCAAGTAGTCGGCTCGAAGCCGCAGCGTCGGGATGCCGAGGAGCAAGCCCAGGGCGATCGCGGCGGCGATGCCCACCAAGATGCCGACCCACAGTGGCGCCCCGCCGTCAGCGGTGATCGCGGTTCCGTACGCCCCGACGAGCAGGAACCCGACCTGCCCGAAGTTGAGGATGCCGGCAAACCCGAACTGGACGTTGAGGCCGATCGCCGCGAGCGAGAATGCGGCCGATTGAACGCTGAGCGCACCGCGCGCCCCATCGGTGAACACCTTCCCGACGTCCATCAGCCCACTCGTTCCTTGATCCCGAGGATGCCTTGGGGCCTGACCAGGAGCACGACGATCATGACGCCGAGGTAGAGGGCGGTCTTGAGGTCATTCGCGATCCAGTAGGTGCTCACCTCGAAGGCCATTCCGAGCACCACTCCGGCCAGCATCGCGCCGAACGGCGAGCCGAGTCCGCCCAGGATCATGACGGCGAACATGGCCAACAAGAACTTGAAGCCCATGTCGTACTCCACCGACTGGTTGAGCCCGAGGAGCACCCCTGCGGCGGCGGCGAGCATTCCGCACGTGACCCACGCCGCGAGGATCACTCGCTGCACGTCGATGCCGGATGACTCGGCGAGATCGGGATCGTCGGTGACCGCGCGCACGGCCGTCCCGAGCCGCGTCCGCAAGAGGAACAACGCGACCACGACGAGGATCACGGCGCAGATCCCGATCGTCACCAGGCCTTTGGGCTGGATGTCGAGCGGACCGAGGTCGACGGACTTCTGCGCGGCGTACTGGTCGTAGGCGCGTGGGCTGGCCCCGAAGATCACCTGGAACACGCTGCGAAGGAACAGCGCCAGGCCGATGGAGACCACCAACATCGAGATGTTCCCCGTACGCCGCGCGCGCAGTCGTCTCCAGAGCCCGACTTCGAGCCCGAACCCAAGTGCTCCGCCGAACAGCACTGCGATCACACCGGCAAGCGCCAAGGTGATCCCCGCACCCTCTCCGCTCGAGCTCAGGTACCACGCCACCAGCGCGCCGAAGGTGAGCAGCTCCCCGTGTGCGAAGTTGATGAGCCCGGTCGTGCCGAACACCAACGACAGCCCGGTCGCGGCGACCGCCACGATGAGGCCGATGCGTAGCCCCGCGCCGGCAAGGTCGGCCAGCCGGTCGAACGCAGACGCGCCGCCCCCGCTGCTTCCTTTGCCGAATGGGAAGATCACGAACTTCTGCTGGGCCTCGCGGACGATGACATCGGGGAGTCGGATCTTGTCCGGGTCGGTGAGTCGAACACCGTCCGGGATCGTCGACGCGACCAGCCGCACCTCGTACGTGCCGGCACCCGGCAACGGGACCACCGCAAGCCCGTCGGCATCGGACGTCGCGGAGCCGATCTTCTTGCCCTTCTGGAAGACGACGATGCGCGCGCCTTCGATGCCCTTGACGTTCGGTGTCGTGTTGTCGATGAGTCGAGCGCTGATGGCCGTGCTCTCGGCCTCGGGACTCGACGTGGTGGTGGTCGGCTCGGGTTGCTGACCGGGGACGGAGTTGTCACCCGCGGCAGCAGGACCCGCAACCAACGCAAGCGCGATGACGCCCAGCGCGAGTGACGCGGCGACTGCGCGCGCCCGCCGCTGGATTCGCATCGTCGCCCTCACACGGTCCCCCATCTCGCGGGCCGGAGGCTACCCGCCGCTGGCTCCGCGAGCCTCGGCCCGCGCCCGGTCGCGCAGCTCGAACTTGAGCACCTTGCCGCTGGCGTTCAACGGGAGCGCGTCGACGACGGCGATGTACCGAGGTGCTTTGAAGTTGGCCATGTGCTCGCGTGCCCACGCCATCAGCTCGTCGGGATCGATCGCGGCGCCGGGACGGGGCACCACGAACGCATAGCCGACCTCGCCCATGCGGTCGTCGGGCACGCCCACCACGGCAACCTGCGCCAACGCGTCGTTCGCCAGCATGAGGCTCTCGATCTCCGCGGGATACGCGTTGAATCCGCCGACGATGAACATGTCCTTCTTACGGTCGGTGATCCTGATGTAGCCGCGTTCGTCCATCACCGCGATGTCACCCGTGTGCAACCAGCCATCAGCGTCGATCGTCGCCGCAGTCGCCTCCGGCTCCTCGAAGTACCCCTGCATGACGTGGTAGCCGCGGACGACGACCTCACCGGGCTGCATGCGCGGCACTTCGCTTCCATCCTCATCGACCACGCGGAGCTCAGTGTCGGGGATCGCGCGGCCGGACCAGTTCGCGATGGTCTCGGGATCGTCATCGTGGCGACACATCGCGGCAGTGCCGGTGGTCTCGGTGAGCCCGTAGCCGGTGATGATCGTCTCGAACGTCATCTCGTCGCGAAGCCGCTCGATGAGCTTCACGGGCACGGCCGCGGCGCCGGTGACCGTGAGTCGGAGCGACGAGAGGTCGTACGACGCGCGATCGGGGAAGTCGAGGATGCCCTGCAGCAGGGTGGGTGGTCCCGGCAGCATCGTGACGCGCTCCTTGGCGACCATCTCGAGCACCTTGGGGACGTCGAACACTTGGAAAGGAACGATCGTGGCGCCGCGCAGGATGCACGACATCCATCCGGCCTTGTATCCGAAGGTGTGGAAGAAGGGGTTCACGATCAGGTAACGGTCGCCCTCGCGCATCCCGATCACATCGGTCCATGCTTCGTAAACGCGCAGGGACTGCCCGTGGGTCACCATCACCCCCTTCGGGCGGCCGGTGGTACCTGACGTGAAGATGATGTCGGAGAGATCTTCGCTGCCAACACTGGCGATGCGCGCGAGCGCGTCAGACTCCGACACGGCATCGCCGGCAGCGAGGTAGTCGCGCTCAGGGATCGTCCCGGATGGCGCGTCGCCGCTCAGGACCACCACGTGATCGAGTTCAGGCAGCGCGTCACCCGACTCGCGCAGCATGGCGACATAGTCGGTGTCGAGGAAGTCGGTGACGGTGAACAACATCCGGGCCCGCGACTTGCCCAGCACATAGGCCGCCTCGCTCCCCTTGAACCGAGTGTTGAGCGGCACCAGCGCTCCCCCGGCACCGAGGATGCCGAGCGCGGCTCCGATCCACTGGTGGATGTTCGGCGCCCAGACCGACGCTCGGTCGCCGGGTCGCAGCCCGGCAGCCATCGCGGCACGCGTCGATCGCACCATGAGCTCGGCGAGCTGCTCGAATGTGAGCCGTACCGAACCGTCGTCGTCGACCAGCGCCTCCTGGTCGCCGAAGTCGCGCGCCCGGGCCTGCACCAATCCTGGGATGCTCGTCCATCGCTCGTCGGCGCGCACGGGCTGAGGCTACCGAGGTGTCTGACGAGTCGTCAGGCATCTCTCTATGCTGCGCTGCCGTGGCCACGATCGTTCCCGACGGGCAGCTCGTCTACGGGATGCAGCTCCAGGTGCAAGCCAAGTCGAAGACGTTCGTCGAGGACTGGGAAGCCGACGCCGGCGCCCAGGAGCTCGCGGCGATCGTGCAGAAGGCCGACGACACCGGTTTCTTCTACGTGGCGGTCTGTGACCACCTCGCGGTCACGAAGCCGATGGACGCGCACATGCAGAACACGTGGTTCGAGACGATCGCCACGCTCGGCTGGATTGCCGCGCTCACGAAGCGCGTCCGCGTGATGTCACACGTGTACATCTTGAGCTACCGACATCCATTGCAAACGGCCAAGGCGTTCATGACGCTCGACGAGCTCTCCGGTGGCCGAGCGATCCTCGGCGTTGGAGCCGGACACCTGCAAGGTGAGTTCGAGCTGCTCGGCGCCGACTTCGATGATCGCGGCGCAGTCACCGACGCCGCGATCGATGTGGTGCGCGCCGCGATGACCGACGAGTACCCCAACATCGAGTCGCGCTACTGGGGTCACATCAAGGACGCCGGGATGGCACCGCGACCGCGCCAGCAGCCCCTACCGATCTGGGTAGGCGGATCCGCGAAGCCCTCGCTGCGACGCGCGGCCGAACGCGGCGACGGTTGGCTCCCCCAGGGCACACCTCGAGACGAGATGCCAGCCCAGATCGCCTTCTTGCTCGAACACCGCAAGCGAACCCGCGGTGACGATCCCATCGACCTCGGCACCATCACCGAGTTCCTCTATGTGGGTGACCCGGGCTGGGACGTGGGCGAGACCACGCTCTGCGGATCGGCCGACCACATCGTCGAGCGCCTGAACGAGTTCGGCGCCATGGGCGTGAGCCACCTGCAGGTCCGGTTCCGCAACCGATCTCTCCAAGAGCTCCTCGATCAGATGGATGCCTTCCACTCGGAAGTTGCGCCGCACTTGCACCGTTAGCCGGGCCACTCCAAATGGGCGCGGATCGAGTTGCCGCCTTCGTCGAGCCAGCCCTTCGAGCGCGCGAAGCTCAGCATCGCCGCGAAGTCGTCGTCCCACGTATCGCCGACCCGGCCCGCGGCCATCCGGCGCACGGCATCGACGGTGACGAACGCGTCCTCGCCCTCGAGTCGGCCCGCGGCCGCATCGACGAGCGCGCCGAACACGAGTCCCCATTCGGTACCGCCGACGACGGCGACGTGGAATCGCTTGGTGTCGTCAGGCTCTTCAAGTGTCACGACCGGCGGGTGCGGACCGAGATCCACCTGCACAAACACCTTTTCCGCTCCTCGCGCTTCGCGCCGGGCCGCTCCACTTCACGCCGGCGAACGGCTTGCCGCGGCGCAGGCTATGGCTGCGCAGTCGACCCGGCAACGTGGCCGCGCGTCGCAAGCGGGCAATAGGGTGCACGCCGTGCGCCACTTCGACACCCTGGGCTACGAGTTGCTCCGGTGAGCGTTGGACCGGATGCTGCATCGTTGGCCGGGAAGGTCGCGGTGGTGACGGGTGGCGCGCAAGGCATCGGAGCGGCTGCGGCGATCGCACTGGCGCGCTTCGGCGCCGATCTCGCGATCTGCGATCGCAACGTCGAGGGCATGCACGCCACCGCGGCTGAGGTGCAAGCCGCTGGACGCCGGTGCGTGATGGGCGACCTCGACGTTCGCGATACCGAATCCGTCGAGCAATGGATCGTCGAAATCAAGCGCGAGCTCGGGCAGATCGATGTGCTCGTGAACAACGCGGGCGGGGGCTTTTACGCCGCAGTTCTCGACGTCAACGCCAAGGGCCAAGGCGCGCTCGTGGACGAGAACTTCACGAGCGTTACCAACTTCGTCCGGAGCTGCGCGCCGCTGATGGGCGCAGGAAGCTCCATCATCAACATCACATCGATCGAGGCGCACCGCGGTGCCCCCGGCTTCGGCATCTACGCGGCGATGAAGGCCGCGGTCGAGAGCTTGACGAAGACACTTGCGCTCGAGCTCGCCCCGCAGAGGATCAGGGTGAACGCGGTGGCACCCGACGCGATCCCCACCCCTGGCGACGAGGTCCACGCCGAAGCTGTACGGGTCGACCACGCCGAATACGACCGCAAAGTGCCGTTGGGCTGGGGCGACGTCGACGACTGCTCGGGCCCGATCATCTTCCTCGCCAGCGACCTCTCGCGCTTCGTGACGGGCACCGTGCTGCACGTCGACGGCGGCAGCCATGCCGCGTCGGGTTGGACTCGCCGAGACGACGGCACCTACGCGCCGTGACAGATCTCGCCGCGGGTGGCTGATGTAGGCCCGCTCCCGGTCCTCTCCGAGGACGAGGCTGGGCTCCCAGGCCCGCGCATCGGGGAACCGGTTCGCGGTCGCGACGGGCAACGGGCGCAGCTCTTCAGCGCGTTCAAGATTCGCGAGTTCCGTCTGCTCTTCGGGGCGTATTCGATCGGCGACCTCGGCTTCTGGATCTCGCACATCACGCTCCAGTCCGAGATGGCTCGCGTCACCGACAAATCGCCGTTGTGGCTCGGCTTCCTGTTCTTCGCCACGTTCATCCCGATGTTGCTGTTCGCACCGGCGGCCGGCGTGGTGGCCGATCGCGTCGACCGCAAGCGGCTGTTGGTCACGACCCGCTGTCTCGTAGGTGTCGTCGCGTCCGTACTGGCGGGGTTCCTGCACGCCGGGCTGGAGGGCCCCGGGATGCTCGCCGGCTTCGGCTTCCTGCTCGGGAGCCTGTTCGCGTTCATGGCCCCGGCTCAACAAGCGATGACCGCGAACGCGGTGCCCACCGAGGATCTTGCCAGTGCGATCTCGTTGCAAGCAGCCGGGAACAACGTGCTGCGCATCGCCGGTCCCGCGCTCGCCGCGCCGATCCTCCATTGGTGGGGCGCTGGGTGGGCGTTGACGGCGTACGCCGGCACGAACGTCCTCATGGTGCTCATGCTCATCCCGATTCGTATCAGCCGGCGCCCCGCCGAGATCGGCCATGCGAGCGCGTGGCAGCAATGGAAGGACGGGTTACGCCACGCGCGCGATCGCAAACCGGCCGTCGCGGTGTTGATGACGATGGCGGTGCTGTCGGTGTTCGGAATCGCGTATGTGGCCCTGTATCCGGTGTTCGCAACCGACGTGCTCGGACACCCGCGTAGGGACTTCTCGCTGCTCGTGGTCGCCTCCGGGAGCGGCGCGGTGTTCGGTGCGCTGGCCATCGGGCTCCGCCGCCACGGACCGACCCTCCGGACCGCGCTCATCTGGCTCGTGGCGTTTGGTGTGGCCGCCGGCGGGTTCGCGCTGTCGCGCAATTGGGAGCTCTCGCTCGGGCTCAACGCGTTCGTCGGCCTCTGCTACTTCTCGGTGACCACCGCGTTGAACACCGTGCTCCAGGAGCTGGCCGACGACGACAAGCGAGGACGCCTCCTCGGGCTGTTCACGCTCACGTGGGCTGGACTCATCCCCATCGGGGGCATCTGGATGGGAGCCGTGGCCGACATCAGCAGTGCGCCACTCGCACTCGAGATCGGCTCGTCCGTGTGCCTCGTCTACGCGTTGTTCTCGCTCGCTCGCTACACGGCCGTCCCGCGTCGGGTGTCACCCGGCGGCTGATCCGGCCGAGCTCAGGACTCGACGGCACCACCGAGATACGCGGACTCGAGCGCGGCGCCGACGTCCACGGGATCGCCACGGAACTGCACCTCACCGTGCAGCATGATCGCGGCGACGTCGGCAATTCCCAGCACCTCGTGCGCGAATTGCTCGACGATCAGGATCGACACGTTCTCTTCGGCGATCTGCTTCACCACCTCGTAGAGCTGTTTCACGATCAGCGGGGCCAGCCCCATCGAGAGCTCGTCGAGCATGAGCACCTTCGGGTCGATGGCCAGGCCGCGCGCCATCGCGAGCATCTGCTGCTCCCCACCTGAGAGTGTGCCGGCGATCTGCTTGCGCCGCTCGGCCAAGCTCGAGAACCGCGCGAACGTGCGATCCAGCACGTCCTGGAACGGCGTACCACTGAACGTCGCCCTGCGCAGATTCTCGAGGACCGTGAGGTTCGGGAAGATGCCCCGACCCTCGGCCACGAAGCACAGCCCGCCGCGGGCCAACGTGTCGGCCGGAGTGCCGGTGACGTCGCGCCCCTCGATCGTGATCGAGCCATGCGTCGGTTTGATCTGACCGCTTGCGACCTTGAGGGTGGTCGACTTCCCGGCACCGTTCGGGCCGAGCAACGCGAACACCTGCCCGGGCATCACTGCGATGTCCACGCCCTGGAGCACGTCGATCGTCCCGTATCCGGCCGTGACCCCGTTGAGCGCGAGCATGGCGTCGGAAGGGCCGATCGCGGCCGGCTCGCTCGCTCGCGGTGACACGGTCAGCTTCGGCGGTCGAACGGTGACGGGTTCGTCTTGCTCCGTCCCTAGATATGCGGCGCGCACGCTCGCGTCGCCCTGGATGGTCTTCGGATCCCCACCCGCGATCAGGCGACCGAAGTCGAGCACGTGGATGTACGCGCAGGTGCCCATCACGAAGCTCATGTCGTGCTCAACGAGGAGCACGCCGAGACCGGTTTCTGCGAGCTCGCGCAACAGCACACCCAGCGTGTTCGTCTCGCCCTCGTTCAGCCCGGCCGACGGCTCGTCCAGCAACAGGACACGGGGCTTTGCCGCCAAGGCTCGAGCGAGCTCGACGAGTCGGGCGGTGCCGGTCGGCAGCTTGTCGACTTGCTCCGCCGCGACATGGTCCAGGCCGACCCGCTCGATGAGCTCGTCGACGAGCGCCTGGACATCGAAGCGCTCGCGCGACCATCCCCGTCGCATCTCTGCGGCAACGAGCACGTTCTCACGCACCGTGAGCGTTCCGAACGTCTCGAGTCGCTGGAACGTGCGCCCGATGCCCGCACGAGCGCGCTTGTGCGGCTTCTCGTCGGTGATATCGCGGCCATCGAGCATCACCCGGCCCCGATTGGGTGCATGGAGCCCGGTGATCACGTTGAAGAGCGTGGTCTTGCCCGCGCCGTTCGGCCCGATGAGCCCGGTTACATGCCCCACCTCGACATCGAGCGACACGTTGTCGAGCGCCTGGAGCCCGCCGAAGCGCACCGAGACGCTGCTCGTCTCGAGCAGCGCCATCAGGGAGTCTCCTCGGTGGAGGCAGCACCCGATGCCTGGGCCGCAGCCTTCAAGCGACGCTTCTCGCGCAGGTCGTGGCCCACCTGCGGGATCACGCCCTCGGGTTGGCGGGCGATGCCGATGCCAGCAAGACCGGGACCGACCTTCGACCACCATTGGATCAGCTTCACGTTCGGGAACCACACCGTGGGAAGGAACTTGGTGAAGATCTGGAGGACCGTCGCGCCGAACACTGCGCCGCTGATCACACCCACGCCGCCCACGACCATGAGGAGGAGCAAGCCGAGCCCGGCACCATCCAAGCCCGCGAGCAGATGAAAGCTTCCGGTCTCGATGTTCCCGGAATGGATGCCGAAGAGTGCGCCACCCATCCCGGCGATCCCGGCCGACACGCCGAACACGGCCAACTTCGTCGTGAGCAAGTTCACTCCGAGGGTTGCGCACGCGGCTTCACTGTCGCGCATAGCGATGAGGCGTCGCCCGAACTTCCCGCGCCGCATCGCCACCACGCCCATTCCAACGATCCCGAACAGCAACGCCGCGAACATCGTGAACGCGGCACCTTGGCCGAAGGTGATGCCGAGGAACTCGAACGGCTTGCCGAACGAGTAGCCAAACATCTTTATGTTCTCGATCTTCTGCCCGGTGTTGCTGTACACCTCGGGAAAGTCGAAGACGACAGCGGCCATCAGCGCGAACGCCATCGAGGCGAGTGCGAGGTAGAGCCCCGACA
>JANOHN010000003.1:0-12851 GCA_031406505.1 Acidimicrobiia bacterium
GCACGAGGCCGTGGAGGTCATGTTCGGCCTCCCCGGCGGCGCGATCCTCCCCGTCTACGACCCACTGATCGACTCCTCGATCCGCCACATCCTCGTGCGCCACGAGCAAGGCGCAGGGCACATGGCCGAGGGATACGCACACGCGACCGGTCGGCCCGGCGTGGCCATGGTCACGAGCGGCCCGGCGGCGACGAACATCGTGACGCCCCTGTGCGACGCCTACATGGACTCGATCCCCATCGTGGTGATCACCGGACAGGTGCCGTACGCCAACATCGGCACCGACGCATTCCAGGAGTGCGACACGGTGGGCATCACGATGCCGGTCACGAAGCACAACTGGCTCATCACCGACGCCCAGGACATTCCGCGCATCGTGCGTGAGGCATTCCACGTCGCGACGACGGGTCGACCGGGGCCGGTGCTCGTGGACATCCCGAAGGACATCGCCAACCAGCAGATGGATTGGTACTGGCCCGACAGCGTCGAGATGCCCGGCTACAAGCCGACCATGAAGGGGCATGCGAAGCAGATCAAGGACGCGGCCCGGCTCATGGCGGGTGCGCGCCGTCCGGTGATCTACGCCGGTGGCGGGATCCTCAAGGCACGCGCGGCGGAAGCGCTGCGCGAGCTCGCCGAGCTCACCGGCTTCCCCGTGGTCACCACGCTCATGGCGCGCGGCGCGTTTCCCGACGACCACGAGCTCTGCCTCGGCATGCCCGGCATGCACGGCAACTACACGGCCGTCACCTCGATGCAGCAAGCCGACCTGCTCGTGGCGCTGGGCTCGCGCTTCGACGACCGTGTGACCGGCAAGGTCAACGCGTTCGCTCCTGAAGCGAAGGTGATCCACGTTGACATCGACCCGGCCGAGCTCGGCAAGGTGCGCCAGCCCGAGGTGCCGATCGTGGGCGACTGTCGCCAGGTGATCGAGGAGCTTGTGAAGGCGGTGGCGGCCGATAAGGCCAAGCACGCGGGCGACGACGCACACTGGCCGTCGCTCGACGAGTGGCACACGCGCCTGCGCGACTGGCAGCGCGACTTCCCGCTGGTCTACGACCAGCAGCCCGACGGTCCCCTCAAGCCGCAGTTCTGCATCGACCAGCTGCGCGACCACACGCCGGACGACACGATCGTGGCGTCGGGTGTGGGTCAGCACCAGATGTGGACGAGTCAGCGGTGGAAGTTCAACCACCCGTACACGTTCGTGAACTCCGGCGGGCTCGGCACGATGGGCTTCGCGGTGCCGGCGGCGATCGGCGCGAAAGTCGGGATGCCCGAGCGGATGGTGTGGGCGATCGACGGTGATGGTTGCTTCCAGATGACCGCGCAGGAGCTCGTGACCGCGAGCTCCGAGCGGATCCCGGTGAAGATCGCCATCCTCAACAACGCGTACCTCGGGATGGTGCGCCAGTGGCAGGAGCTCTTCTACGAGGAGCGCTATAGCGAGGTGTACCTCTCGCCCGATCTGCCCGACTACGTGATGTGGGCCGAGGCGATGGGCTGCGTGGGCATTCGCGTCGATTCGCCGGAGGAAGTGGAGCCGGCGATCGAGAAGGCGAACTCGGTCGACGATCGTCCGGTGGTGATCGATTTCCGGACCGACTATCGGGAGAAGGTGTACCCGATGGTCCCCGCCGGTCACTCGAACGACGAGATCATCCTCGATCCCGCGCACGACACGTACGGCGAACGGTAGGAGATGCAGCGAAGGAGTGGCCGGATGGCCGGGACGACGAAGCGGAATCGACCAATGAGGGTGAGAGCGACATGAATGGCGACATCCAACACCACATCTACTCGATCCTGGTGGAGAACAAGTTCGGTGTGCTCAGTCGCGTGGCCGGGCTTTTCGCGCGACGCGGCTTCAATATCGTGTCGCTCGCAGTCAGTCCGACCGAGGACGAGCGCTTCAGCCGGATGACGATCGTGGTCGATGCCGCGTCGGCTCCGCTCGAGCAGGTCACGAAGCAGCTCCACAAGCTGATTCCGGTGATCAAGGTGATGGAGATGCACCCCGACGACGCGGTCGAGCGCGAGCTGATGCTCGTGACGGTGAAGGCCGCTTCCGAGGCGCGTTCGCAGATCACCGAGCTCGCCGCGATCTTCGAAGCCAGGATCGAGGACGTGGGCTTCGAGTCGATCACGATCCAGGTGGCCGGCCGGCCCGACAAGCTCGACGCGATGACCGACCTGCTCACGCCGTACGGCATCGTCGAGCTCCAGCGCACCGGACGCATCGCGTTGCCCAAGCTTGCCCGCCGTCCCGCTCGCCTTCGGTCGGTCAAGACCCGCCCGGCGTAATCTCGGGCCATCCCGCACAGGAGATCTTCGATGCCCGCAACGATCTATTACGACGCCGATGCCGACCTGGCCCTGCTCGAGGGCCGAAAGGTCGCCGTGCTGGGCTACGGCTCGCAGGGCCACGCGCACGCGTTGAACCTGAAGGAGTCGGGTGTCGACGTGCGGGTCGGCCTGCGCGAGGGCTCGACGTCGTGGGAGAAGGCCGACGCCGCTGGCCTGCGCGTGCTGCCGACGGCCGAGGCCGTCAAAGAAGCCGACGTGATCATGGTGCTGCTGCCCGACACCGAGCAGGCGCGCATCTACAAGGAAGACATCGAGCCCAACCTCGACGACCGCGACTCGCTCGCGTTCGCGCACGGATTCAACATCCACTTCGGCCAGATCAAGCCGCCGAAGGGCGTCGACGTGTGGATGATCGCGCCGAAGGGCCCTGGCCATCTCGTGCGCCGCACGTTCGAGGAGGGCGGCGGCGTGCCGTCACTCGTCGCGGTGTCGGCCGATGAGACCGGCAAGGCGAAGGAGACGGCACTCGCGTACGCCAAGGCGATCGGCGCGACCCGCGCCGGCGTGCTCGACACCACGTTCGAGGAGGAGACGGAGACCGATCTCTTCGGCGAGCAGGTAGTGCTCTGCGGTGGGCTCACCGAGCTCATCAAGGCGAGCTACGAGACGCTCGTGAACGCGGGGTACCAGCCGGAGTCGGCGTACTTCGAGACCCTCCACGAGGTGAAGCTCATCGTCGACCTCATCTACGAGGGCGGCATCGCCAACATGCGCTACTCGATCTCCGACACGGCCGAGTACGGCGACATGACGCGCGGTCCGCGCATCATCACCGACGAGACCCGCGCGGAGATGCGCAAGATCCTCGGTGAGATCCAGAGCGGCAAGTTCGCGCAAGAGTGGATCCTCGAGAACCAAGCAGGACGCCCGGTCTTCAACGCGCTCCGTCGCTCGTCGGCGCAGCACCCGATCGAAGAGGTCGGCGCGGAGCTGCGCTCGATGATGCCGTGGATCGGTGAGGGCAAGGTCCGTCCGCAGGACGCCTCGGGCGGCTGACCGGCCGCCGATCCGGTCGGAAAGCAGGTTCGACGCCCGATGGACGACGTCGCGCTCGCGTTCGCCGGCGCGGTTGCCGGGTACCTCGTCGGCACGTTTCCGACTGCGGATCTCGTCACCAGGATCGCGACCCGCGGGCAGATCGACATCCGCGCCGCGGGGAGTGGCAACCCGGGTGGATTGAACGCGATGAAGGTGGTGGGCGCCAAGTGGGGCGTGCTCGTCATCGTCGTCGACGTCGTGAAGGGAGTGATCGCCGCGCTGCTGGGTTGGCTCATCGGTGGGGAGCCGGGCGCATACGCGGGGGCCACGGCCGGGATCGCCGGGCACATCTTCCCTGTGTGGTCGCGCTTTCGGGGCGGCAAGGGTGTGGCGACGTCGGGTGGCGCGGTGCTGGTCGTGTTCCCCATCTACTTCCCGATCGACGCGGCGGTCGCTGGCATCGGCGCGCTCTCGACGCACAACTCCGAGCGCGCCGTGCTCATCAGCGCGCCAGTCTGGATCGGCGCCTCGGTGACGTGGTGGCTTGCCGACCTCCCCAACCTCTGGGGACCAGACCCCACGGTCGGCCTCCCGATCTCGGCGACCATCAGCGCCCTCATGATCGTGGGCAAGTTCGTCGCGACGCGCCAGCCCGCCTCGGCCTGAACCTCGGGCACCTCCGGACTCGGAACCTCAAGCCGCTCGCCGAACCGGCCGATCCTCTCAAGAGATTGGGAGGCTCGAGTGAGATCAGCATTGCGAAGGCAAGCGGCCCTCGTCGCGCTCATGGTGACGGCGGCGTCCGTGCCTGCGCTCGGCGGCATTGCGGGATCGGTGGCGCCGACGGAGCCTCGCCGCCCCACGCTCTCGGACGGCCGGTGGGTCGGACCGTTGAGCTGGACCGGCAACCAGCGCGGCCGGGTCGCGGGTTCGGGGCTGCAGATCCAGAACGCGCCCTTCATCGGGCGCGGCTCGATGCAGTTCGTCGTCCAGGGCGACCAGATCGAGGAGAGCACGTTCTCGATGGTCATCAGCGGTCAGATTGAGGGGATCGGCGATGACCTCACCACCTATACGGGCGACCGCACGATGTCCTACGCCGGCACTGTCGCGGGCGTTCCCGAGAGTCCGTGCCTCCAGGGTCAGTACGACATCGCCGGGACGGTGACGGCGAACACGCCGGTGGGACCGCTCCAAGTGAGCCTGCCGCCGGGAAGCGCGATCTTTCCGGTTGAGTGTCCGAACATGCCGCTGCTGCTCACCCATGTGGCCTGCGACGTCGCCAGCGGCACGTTCGCTCCGTACTTCGCAGCCGAGAACGCCATGTACGGCATCCGTCTCAGTGGGCAGGCCACGTTCACGCTCTTCCGAGCCGGCGACTACTTCACTCCCGCGGAGGCGGAAGCCAACGCGGCGCAGATCCAGGAATGGGTGACGCGCCTCAACAGCGAGGTCCCTGAAGACCCGCGCGCTCTGCGCAACCTGTTGGGTGAGATCGACCGCTTCTTCGGCGACACGTTTCGCAACGACGAGTGCGGCCGACTCGGCCGCGGTGCCACGATCCTCGCCGACGCCGTGCGGACGATGACGATCGGCTACCTCGCTCGCCATCTCGGGATCGAGCTCGGTGATCTCGCCGCACTCATCCAAGCCAACTACCGCGTCGGGAACTTCTCCTGGGCCGACGCGGGCGATGCACTCGCCCGCCGCGTCCGCAACGACCTGTACGCCGCCCTCGAGGATCAGATCGACTTCTACGAGCGGGCCGGCGGCGCGACCGGGAGCGACTTCCTCGAGCAGATCGAGACGATCGCCCGCCAGTACGGCTGGAACGGCCTGGCCGACCGCGCGAGGGAAGCCTGGGGTCGTCTCCACGACAGCTGAGCCCTTTCCGCGCGTAGCGTGCTGGGCGTCCAGCCCGGTCATCCGCTGATCCGGAGTGATCCGACCGAGGCTTCGCAGCGAATGGGGAGCGTGACCGCAGCGGTGACGGGCGAGCGAGCGACGTCGAGCGATTGGGAGCACCTCGTCCGAGCCCGGCTCGTCGGGGGCGAAGAGGCGGCGCTGGGTGAGATTTACGACCAGTTCTCGTCGTTCGTGTTCGGGCTCGCACAGCGGGTGATCGGCGATCCGCGCGCCGCGGAAGACGTATCGCAAGAGGTCTTCCTGCACATCTGGGAGCATCCCGAAGCCTTCGAGCCCACACGCGGATCCCTGCGTACCTGGCTCGGCACGCTCGCCCATCGCCGAGCCGTCGACTACGTACGACGCGAGGAAGCCCGACGGCGCCGTCAGCAGCGAGACGCCGACCGGCGCTCTCCATACATCCCCGACGTGGACGAGATGGCGACCGCGATGGTGCAAGCCGAGAAGGTGCGCAACGCGCTCGATGTGCTGCCCACCGAGCAACGACGATGCATTCACCTCGCATACTTCGAAGGCAAGACCTACCGCGAGGTCGCCGAGGTCCTGGGCATTCCCGAGGGCACGGCGAAGTCGCGACTCCGCCTCGGACTGCGGCGGATCGCCGAGGCACTCGAACAAGAAGGATTGGAGCAATGGGCATGACCGCGCCGGCCGACGACGCTGCGATCGAGGAGCTCCTCGGTGCGTACGCACTTGATGCGTGCGACGCCGACGAGGTGGCTGCGGTCGAGGCGCTGTTGGCCCGTCGACCCGACCTTGCGGACGAAGCCGTGCGCCTTGTGAACGCGGCAGTGTGGGTCGGCGCATCCGAGGCCCTGGAGGCGCCGACCGGCCTCCGCGAGTCGTTGTTCGCTCGTGCTCGGGAGCGGCGAGCCGCCGAGTCGCTCGACCCCGCGCTGAGCGCGTACACCGCATCCGCGGCGCGCCTCGGCGACGTCATCGCCACGCTCGATCCCAGCGACTTCGAGGAGCCGACGCCCAACGGGTTGAACGCCCGCGACCTGGTCGTGCACCTCGCCGCCCAGGAGAGCCTCGTGGCCCAGGTGATCGACGCGTCCCCGATCCCCGAGATCACGAGCGAAGACGTGCCGACGCGGACGACCGAGCTCATCGAGCGGCTTGCCGACCGACCCTTGTCCGACGCGGTCGACATCTGGGAGCGCTCGGTGGAGGCCACCCGTGCGTGGGCCGCCGACGAGTCCACGCGCGCGACCACACTCCCGTGGCTTGCGTTCGAGCTCCCACGCGACAACGTGCTCGTGGCCAAGGCATTCGAGAACTGGATTCATTGCGACGATCTGCGTCGGGCCACGGGCCGGAGCGCGGAATCCCCACCGGCCACCGAGCTCTTCGAGATGGCCAACCTCTCATTGCGCACGATGCCGATGGCGCTGATGGCGACCGATCACTCACGCTCGGGGAAGCTCGCGCGCGTCGTGCTCACCGGTGCCGGCGGCGGCGAATGGCTCGTGCCGATGGGCGGGGACGTCGGCGACAACGCAGCTCCCGACGTGACGGTCACCGCCGACGTCGTGGACTGGTGCCTCGTCGCCGGCGAGCGCCTCGACGCCGATGCGCTCCAGCGCACCGTCGAGGGCGACGAGACGTTGGCCGACGACCTGCTCGCGGCGGCTACCGCCTTCGCCACCCTCTAGGCGGCTATTCGGCGAGGTGGGCCTCGGCCTCTTTGATCTCGCCGACGATGCGAGCAACCTCGCCGTCGGCGTTCGCGGGCGGGCTGCCCGCGTGCTGCGAGAACACGATCCCCCCGAGCTCTTCCTTGAGGTCACTGATGCGACGCTTCGTCTTCACCTCGTCGGCCTTGTCCTTGCCGGCCTCCACGCCTTCTTTGGCCTTCTCGCCGACGGTCTTGGCTGCTTCCTTCGCCTTGTCCAGAATGCCCATGGGGATTTCCTCCTGCTGTCTAGGTCGCTTGCTGCGGACCCGGGATACCCGGCCCGCGGACGCTCGCTCCTGCCGGTCGTGGCCAGCCTGTCACATGCATCGGCGAGAATGACCCGGCATGGCCACCCTCGCTTCCCCGCGCCTCCCCGGCATCGAGGCCACCGGCGCGCTGATTGATTTCCATCCCGCGGTCGCCACCTGGTTCGCGCGGCGCTTTCCAGAAGGGCCGACCATCCCCCAGCGCGACGGGTGGCCGCACATCGCCGCCGGCTCCGACACGCTGATCGCAGCCCCCACCGGGTCGGGCAAGACGCTCGCGGGCTTCCTTGTTGCGATCAACCGGCTCTACCGCGCGCACGAAGCCGGGGAATCGGTCGCCGACGTGGCTCGCGTCGTCTACGTGTCGCCACTCAAGGCGCTGGCTGTCGACATCGCCGAGAACCTCGAGCGACCGTT
The DNA here is from genome assembly GCA_031406505.1 of Acidimicrobiia bacterium. Classification (GTDB taxonomy): domain Bacteria; phylum Actinomycetota; class Acidimicrobiia; order IMCC26256; family PALSA-555; genus SHVJ01. Next base: position 7,633 of record JANOHN010000003.1, read on the forward strand.
GGCGGAGATCGCCGCGGTCGCGGCCGAGCTCGGCCTCGACGCGCCGGTCTTGGGTGTGGCCGTTCGCACCGGCGACACCACGAGCTCGCAGCGCGCCGCGATGCTGCGCCGTCCGCCGAGCTTCGTGGTCACCACGCCGGAGTCCCTCTACCTGCTCGTCACCGCAGCCAAGAGCCGAGAGATCCTCCGTACCGTGCAGACAGTGATCGTCGACGAGATCCACGCGGTGGCGCGCGACAAGCGCGGCGCGCATCTCGCGCTCACACTCGAGCGACTCGAAGCGCTGTGCGACGAGCGTCCGAGTCGAGTCGGTCTCTCGGCCACGCAACGACCGATCGAGACGGTTGCTCGTCTCCTCGTAGGTGACCGGCCGCTCCCGGCGATCGTGGATGCCGGGCACCAACGCAACCTCGACCTCGCGCTCGAGCTTCCCGAAGGCGAGCTCGAAGCAGTGTCGTCGCACGAGCAGATGTCCGACGTGCTCGATCGAATCGCTGCGCACGTGGGAGAGCACCGCACCACGTTGGTGTTCGTCAACACCCGTCGCCTGGCCGAACGACTCGCGCACCAACTCGGGCAGCGACTCGGCGACGATGTGGTCGCCGCGCACCATGGCAGCCTCTCGAAGGATCGTCGGTATCGCATCGAGTCGCGCTTGCGTGCCGGTGAGCTCAAGGCCTTGGTTGCCACGGCGTCGCTCGAGCTCGGCATCGACATCGGACCGGTCGAGCTCGTCTGCCAGATCGGGTCGCCACGCAGCATCGCCACGTTCTTGCAACGCGTCGGGCGTTCGAACCACTCGCGTGGCGGCACACCCAAGGGTCGGCTCTATCCACTCACGCGCGACGAGCTCATCGAGTGCACCGCGCTGCTCGCCGCCGTGCGGGCCGGACGACTCGACGCGATCCATCCGGCGCGGCTCCCGCTCGACATCGCCGCGCAACAGATCGTCGCCGAGGTCTCTGCCCGCGAGTGGCGGACCGACGACCTCTACGACTTGTTCCGGCGCGCGGCTCCGTACATGGAGCTCACCCGGGAGGGCTTCGACGAGGTGCTCGCGCTGGTCTCGGACGGGATCCGCACCGGGCGCGGGCAACGAGGCGCATACGTCCATCACGACGCGGTCAACGGCGAGGTGCGCGGCCGCAAGGCGGCGCGTCTGGCCGCGCTCACCTCAGGGGGTGCCATCCCCGAGACGGGCGACTACCGGGTGGTTGCCGATCCCGACGACACCTTCATAGGGACGGTCAACGAGGATTGGGCCGTCGAGTCGATGGCCGGCGACATCTTCCTGCTCGGCACGCACTCCTGGCAGGTCCGCCGGATCGAACCCGGCGTGGTGCGAGTGCGCGACGCCGCGGGCGCGCTGCCCACAATCCCGTTCTGGCTCGGTGAGGCACCGGCACGCACCGCAGAGCTCTCGGCCGAGGTGTCCACGCTGCGTCAGCGGGTCGATGAGCTGCTCGCGACGGGCGATCCCGACGGCGCACGGGCGCACGTCTCGACGATCGCCGGGGTCGACGCCATCGTTGCTGCGCTCGTCGTCGACTACCTCGCGGTGGGGCGTGCGGCGCTCGGTGCGATGCCCACCCAGGATCGGCTCGTGCTCGAACGGTTCTTCGACGACACCGGGGGCATGCAGCTCGTCATCCACTCGCCCCACGGCGGGCGCATCAACCGCGCACTCGGCCTCGCGTTGCGCAAGAAGTTCTGCCGCACGTTCAACTTCGAGCTGCAAGCCGCGGCCACCGACGACGCTGTGGTGCTCTCGCTCGGACCACACCACAGCTTCCCGTTGGAGGAGGTTCCGCGGTACCTCGCCAGTCGAACCGTCGAGGACACGTTGCGTCACGCCGTGCTCGACTCTCCGATGTTTCAGTCGCGATGGCGATGGAACCTCAACCGCTCGCTCATGGTGCTGCGCTTCCGCGGCGGCCGTCGCAACCCGCCACCGATCCAGCGCATGGAGGCCGACGACCTGATGGCCGCGGTGTTCCCGCAGGCGGCTGCGTGCGCCGAGAACCTGACCGGTCCGGTGGAGATCCCCGACCACGTGCTCGTACGTCAGACGCTCGACGACACGCTCCATGAGGCCCTCGACGTCGACGGCGTGCGCACACTGCTTGCGGGCATCGAAGATGGCACCGTCGAGGTGCATTGTGTGGAGACCACCGAGCCATCCGTCCTCGCGCACGAGATCCTCACCGCGCGCCCCTACGCATTTCTCGACGACGAAGGCGAGGTGCAGAACCGTCGCACCACTGCGGTCACGTTGCGACGCGGGCTTGCTGTCGACCTTGCCGCCATCGGCGCGCTCGAGCCCGAGGCCATCGAGCGTGTTCGCTCGGAGGTGTCGCCCGACCCGTCGACCGCCGACGATCTCTGCGACCTCCTGTCGTCGCTCGTGGTCACGCGACCGCGGCCTGAGTGGCAGGGGCTGTGGTCGGAGCTCATCGAGCGGGGTCGGGCGCGCATCGTCGAGCACCTTGGTGGCGAGCTCTGGTGCACGACCGAACAGCACGACGTCGCGGGCCGCGCGCTCGCGGGCGGCGACGATGAGGTGGGTGCAGTGCTTCGCGGCCATCTCGAGATCGCCGGCGTCACCACCACCGCCGCGCTGTGCGAGATCACCAAGCTCCCGAATGGTCGGGTGGCCGCCGGACTGGCCGCGCTCGAGCGTGAGGGCTTCGCGCTCCAGGGTCGGTACAGCCCCGGTGGGCAAGAGATCGAGTGGGTCTCGCGTCGGCTGCTCGCGCGCATGCACTCGTACTCGCGGCGAAGTCGGCGCCAGTCGGTGCCGACCGTCACCGCCCAAGACTTCATGCGCTTCGTGCTCCGATGGCAGCACGTTGCGCCGGGGATGCAGCTCCAAGGCGAGGCGGGACTCGTCGCCGCGATCACGCAGCTCCAGGGCTACGAGACCGCGGCGGCCGCGTGGGAGACGGAGCTCTTTGCTCGGCGGGTCCGTGGGTACCAGCCCGCGCTGCTCGACCGCTTGTGTCACGACGGGCAAGTGGGCTGGCTCCGATTGACGCCGCGAGCGGGCGACGACACGCGCGTCACTGCCGGCGCGCCATCGAAGGCCACTCCGATCTCGGTCGTGTTCCGCGACGACTTGCCGTGGCTACTCGTTGCGGCGCGGGGTGGCGCCGATCCGGGCGAGCCAGCAGTCGGCGCCACATCCGAGATCCTGGAGATCTTGCGCGAGCGCGGGGCGTGCTTCGCGTCAGAGCTCGCGGATGCCACGCGTCGGCTTCCCGACGACATCGAACGCGCGCTGTGGGACGGTGTGGCGCGCGGGCTCATCACGTCGGACGGCTTCGGTGCGATCCGCACCCGCCTGGCCGGCAACGGCCGCGGGGTGGACGCGCGCCGATTGTCGCGGCTCATGAAGGGTGGACGGATGGCCGGTGTCGGCGCGGGGCGCTGGTCCCTTGTGGTCAGCGCGGACGGCGAGTTCGATCGCGACGAGGTCGCCGAGGCCGTCGCCGAGCTCCTGCTCAACCGCTGGGGTGTCGTGTTCCGAGACCTTGCCGTCCATGACTCGGTGCGATTCCCATGGCGCGATGTGCAGTGGGCGCTGCGTCGGCTCGAAGACCGGGGTCTCGTGCGAGGCGGACGATTCGTCACCGGCTTCTCAGGCGAGCAGTACGCCCTCCCGTCGGCGATCGAGCAGCTCGCACAGGTCCGACGCTCGCCTCGCACCGGTGAGCGAGTGGTGGTGAACGCGACTGACCCGCTCAACCTCGTGAACGTGATCGTGCCGGGAACCGGGGTCAACGCCGTGCGTACCCGCGAGGTCACATACGTCGATGGCCTGCCCGAGGGTACGGTGGCGCCCTGAGCAGATCCAAGGGCTCAGGGGCAGTGCCCGGAACGCCGAAGTAAAGGCATGGGCGGCCAAGGGAGAGCCGGTGGAGCATCAACGCGCGGAAGACGCGTTCCGCGCTGTCGCCGATGCCTCGCCGCTGCTCGTCTGGGTGACCAACGAGCACGACGAGGTGGTATGGCTGAACCAGGCCTGGTACGAGTTCACTGGTCGCACGCCTGAGCAGGAGCTCGTGCACGGATGGCGCGGCGGCGTGCACCCCGCCGACGCCGAGCGCGTGTTCGCGTGCATCGACGAGGTCTTCGACGCACGCGCCTCCTACCAGAGCGACTACCGGCTCTTAGGGGCTGATGGCGAGTATCGCTGGGTCGTCGATAGTGGCATGCCCCGCTTCGACACGAGCGGCAAGTTCATCGGCTACATCGGGCACTGTGTCGACCTCACCGAGCGCATCGGAACGGAGAGCGGTCGCCGCCTGGGTGACGACCGATTCGAAGCCCTGGCCGAGCGTTCCTTCAACATGGTTGCCATCTACGACGAGGCCTCGCACTTCGCGTATGCGAGCCCTTCACACCAGCGAGTGCTCGGTTACTCCCCTGAGGAGCTCATCGGCATGAACCCGGTGGCGCTCCTGCATCCCGATGAGCTCGAAGTGATTGGTCAGGCGTTCGCGCACCAGCTCGAGTTCACCGGGGTCCCAAGCCCGGTCGAACATCGGATGCGCCACAAGGACGGCTCGTGGCGCCACGTCGAGTCGGTCGCAATCGACCTCCGGAGCGATCCGTCGGTGCGCGGCATCCTCGTGAACGCCCGCGACACCAGCGATCGTCATCATGCGGAGCTCCTCGTCGCCGACCAGGCCAAGATCCTGGAGCTCGTTGCGCGCGGCGCGCCCTTGGACCAATCGCTCGACGCCGTGGTGCTGATGCTCGAGCAGTGGATGCCCGGGGTCCATGGGACGGTCACCGTGATCGACCAGGAACTCCACCAGTTGCGCCTCGCCTCTGCTCCGAACCTTCCTGCGGGCATCGTCGCGGAACTGCAGGGGCGCCCGCTTCGAGGTCCCCCCCCGGGTGGGGAGTTCCCTGAGTTCGCCACCGGTCCGATCGAGGCCGACGCGGACGATGCTGCGGCGGCCTCGTTTCTCTCACGCGGCTACCTCACGTACTGGGCTGCTCTCGTGCGCGCGGTCGAGGGTGACCGGCCTGTGCTGGGAGCGGTGTGCGTGTATCGCCAAGACGAGGCGCCACCGACCGACACCGAGCGCAGCGTCGTCGAGCTGGCAGCCAACGTCACGGCGATCGCCATCGCTCGCGATCAGACGGCGGCGCGGCTGACCCATCAGGCGATGCACGACGCGCTCACCGGTCTGCCCAACCGCGACACCGTG
>JANOHN010000030.1:0-3666 GCA_031406505.1 Acidimicrobiia bacterium
TGTCGCTCGTGGTCGGGAGCGTGGCGGCGGTGGTCCAGACCGACGTGAAGCGCATCCTGGCGTACTCGTCGATCGCCCACGCGGGCTACATCCTCATGGGGATCCAGGCCGACACCGCTCGTGGGCGCCAAGCCGCACTGCTCTACTTGTTCGTGTACGCGTTCATGACGGTTGGCGCGTTCGCGGTGATCACCGTCGCCACTCGCAAGGGCGATGACCGCCACTCACTCGATGACTACCGCGGGCTGGCGCTGCGCCGGCCAGTCGTGGGCGGTCTGCTCGCGTTCTTCGTGCTGGCTCAAGCCGGTGTGCCGCTCACCGGCGGCTTCGTGGTGAAGCTCCAGATCTTCTCGTCCGCCGTCGACGCGGGGGAGTACGGGCTCGCGGTGATCGGCGTGCTGTCGGCGGTCGTCGCGGCGTTCATCTACCTGCGCATCTCGGTCGCGGTGTTCACCAAGCCCGAAGGTGACGAGCCGGTCGCCGACGAAGTTCTCGAAGACCGCAAGGTCGACGGCTGGACCGGCATCGTGCTCACCGTCGCCGTCGCGGCCGTCCTCTTCGCCGGAATCCTCCCCGGCGCGTGGCTCACCTTCGCGAAAGACGCCACCTTCCTCTAGCTGGCGCGCTTCCTCCACCACTTGCGGATGCGTTGCAGCCCGGGGCGGCGGTCGATGTCGTCGAGCGTGTCGGACGCGAGCTTGTACGCGTCGTCGATGAGGCGCTTCCCGCCGGTGAAGTCGAAGAACTCTCGGTCGTCCACGGGCGGCGGCAGGATGATCAGCTCGATCTCCTTGGGGACCCACTGGAGCTCGAGCTCCAGCCGCAGGTCGCGGGAGATCGCGAAGGCGCGCACGAGCACATCGAGCGGTGAGCGGATGACGCGGGCGCCGACGGGGTCCGACACGTCGAGCACGAAGATGCGGTCGATCGGACCGGCGACCGCGTGCGAGATCGGTACGAGGTTCACGACCGCGCCGTCCACGAGGGTGTGTCCGTTCAGCACGACCGGCGGGAAGATCCCGGGGAGGGCTGCGCTCGCGAGCAGGGCGGGAGGAAGCGCGCCGCTGACGATCACGATCTCGTCGCCGGTCATGAGGTCGGTCGTGACGACGCGTAGTGGGATCTTGAGGTCGTTGAAGGTGCTGGCCACCTCGGCGCGGTCGATGACCGACTCGAGCCCGCGGTTGGGGATGAGGTGGTCGTCGCGCCGCAGGATGTTCCAGGCCCGCCGGAGCGCGCCGCCCGGGAAGACGGTGTCGCCGTCGAGGCTCACCCAGACCTTTTCCAGGTGATCCACCTTCTCGAGCGTCGGTGAGGTAGCGATCGCCGCGCCGTTGAGCGCACCAGCCGACGTTCCGATCACCACGTCGGGCTGGATGCCGCGCTCGAAGAGTGCGCGCAGCATCCCCACCTGGGCGATGCCCTGGTTGGCGCCGCCCGAGAGCACGAACGCCGTGAGGCGCTCGCTCTGGGCCCGGATCGACCGGAGGGTGCTGGTCACCCTCCGATGGTCGCGCAACTTGCCGCGGTCGCTCGCTATGGGACGGGAACCACCCCCCTTGGTCGACTACGCAAGCTGCGTCTCGTGGCCGACGAGCGGCGAAGCCGCTTGTCGGCCGGTCCCATAGCCGCTCGCTCCCTGGCGAGCGCCTCCGGCGCCGCAGCGCGAACGAAGCCCTTCCATTTGCTGCACAACGAAGGGCCGCAGATAGGCTGCCGCCGTCAAGGCCCGGGGGAACGCGTGAGAGGGCGGAGAGTCGGTTGACGGAGTTCTACCGGAACTACCTCGCGGTGGCTGTCCTCATCGGCGCGGCGCTGCTGATGGTGGGCGCGATGCTCGGCGCCGGTCGCCTCATCCGTCCCACCCGACCGCAACCCGAGAAGTACGTCACCTACGAAGCAGGCTCCGATCCGGTCGCCGGCTGGGGCCAGTCGAACGTCCGCTACTTCATCTACGCGCTGCTGTTCTTGATGTTCGACGTGGAGGCAGTGTTCATCTTCCCCTGGGCCGTCTCGCTCGACCCGGTGGTTGTGAACGGGACCACGGTTGGCGGGCTCGGCGTGTTCGGGGTTGTCGAGATGACGGTGTTCATCCTCTTGCTCGCGCTCGGGCTCGTGTACGCCTGGAGAAAGGGTGTGCTTCGGTGGGCCTAGTGGAGAAGGGGCGGATGCCGAAGCCGCTCACCTGGCTCCTCAACTACAGCCGCAAGTACTCGCTCTGGATGTTCCAGTGGGGGCTTGCGTGCTGCGCGATCGAGATGGGCGCGGCGCTCGCCAGCCCGCGCTACGACATGATGCGCCTCGGTGTGATCCCCTTCCCGGCGAGCCCGCGCCAAGCCGACCTCGTCGTGATCTCGGGCACGGTCACCGACAAGATGGCGCCGGCGATCAAGCGGCTCTACGAGCAGATGCCCGACCCGAAGTACGTGATCTCGATGGGCGCGTGCGCGAACTGCGGCGGGCCGTACTGGGACTCGTACTCGGTGACCAAGGGCGTCGACCAGATCATCCCCGTCGACGTGTACATCCCCGGATGCCCGACGCGACCCGAGGCGCTCTTGCAAGGCATCGTGCTCCTGCAAGAGCGGATCCAGAACGAGGGCCTCGGCAACGACGAGCTCGCGCAGCGCTGGCGCGGCCAGCCGAACGGCGAAGCGATGGGTGGCGGCGCGCGCATGGGCGCCGCGCAGGAACCAACCGGAGCCCGCGTTGGCTGAGGAGACACCCTCCCCCGCGAGCGAGCATCCCGAAGGGTCGGACGGGGTACCCCCGGCCGAAGCGAGCGAGCCAATCGAGCCGAGCGACGCGCCGGAGCCCACCGCGGCCGAGGCCGCGAGCGAAGAGGTGCAGGACGCCACGACCGCGGCCCCAACTGAAGTGGCGGCACCGGAACCTCCGCCCGAGCCCGACCCTGTACACGAAGAGCTGCTCGCGCTCCTCCGCGGTGCGGGGCTGGACGACACCGCCATCATCGAGACCACCGACACGCACGGCGGGCTCGTGGTGCGCGTGGCCAACGCCCAGTGGCGGCGCGCGGCCGAGGTCGCCAAAGCGCATCTCGCGTGCGACTACTTGTCGTTCATCTCGGGCATCGACTGGCAGCCCGCACCTCGCGAAGGTGACGAAGCCGGTGGCGACACGTCGTCGCCGGTGCAGCCCACCGAGATGACGTTCGGCGCGGCAGGATCCGCCGGGCGTTTCCAGGTGTTCGCGCACGTGCAGTCCAGCACGAAGCACTGGGGACTCACCTTCAAGGCCGACGTCGACGACAACGACCCGCGCGTCGAATCGTGGGTTTCGGTCTATCCCGGCGCCGACTGGCACGAGCGTGAGTGCTGGGAGATGTACGGCTTCGTGTTCGACGGCCACCCGGCCCTGCGTCACCTCTTCCTGCCGTTCGAGTTCGAAGGTCACCCGCTGCGCAAGGACTACGCGCTTCTCGCGCGCGTCGTGAAGCCGTGGCCGGGGCTCGTCGACGTCGAGCCGATGCCGGGCGAACCTGCTGAAGCAGCAGAAGCACCCGTCGAGGCTGAAGCGTGACCGATCTCCAGCTGGACCCGAGTGCGCTGCGTCATCTGGCCGATGCCCAAGTGAACGTCGAGCTCGACACCGGCGACATGATCCTGAACCTCGGACCGCAGCACCCGGCCACGCACGGCACGTTGC
>JANOHN010000033.1:0-6112 GCA_031406505.1 Acidimicrobiia bacterium
CCGATGTCGGCCGCCAGCGCGGCGCCGCCACCTTCGCCGAACACCGCGTATCGCTCGCCCGTCGGTGCCACGAACTCGCTCATGTTCTCGATCACGCCCACGACCTTCAGGTACGAGCGGCGGGCCATGTCGGCCGCGCGCACGGCTACCCGCTGCGCCGCGACGGCCGGCGTCGTGACCACGAGCAGCTCCGATTGCGGGAGCATCCGGGCGAGGCCCATCTGGATGTCACCGGTTCCAGGCGGCAAGTCGATGAGCAGGTAGTCCATCGGTCCCCAGCGCACGTCGGTGAGGAACTGCTCGACGGCCTTCGTGAGGATGAGGCCGCGCCACATGAGCGCGGTCCCTTCGTCGTCGACGAGGAAACCCATCGAGACGACTTTGAGCACCCCGGGCGCCGCGTTCGGGTCGGATTGGTTCGCGACCTCGAGCGTGTTCGGGTGGATCTTGCCCTCGGCGCCACCCAAGCGACCGTCGATCCCCAGCATGCGAGGGACGCTGAAGCCCCAGATGTCGGCGTCGAGGACGCCCACGGTCAGGCCCCGCGCCGCGAGCGCGGCCGCGAGGTTCACGGTCACCGACGACTTGCCCACCCCGCCCTTGCCGCTGGCGATCGCGAGCACCCGGGTGCTCGACGGCACCTCGGTGGGCTCGGCACCCTCACGGGCGTTCCATCGGGCGCGCTGCATGGCGGCGGTCTTCTGCTCCGGCGTCATCTCGCCGTACTCCACGTCGACGCCGCGCACGCCGGGCATCCCGCGGAGCTTCGATTGCACTTCGGACTTGATCTGGCCACGCAGCGGGCATCCCGCGGTGGTGAGCGCAACCTTCACGGTGACATGCCCGTCATCGGTGACGCCCACGTCGTCGACCATGCCGAGATCCACGATGCTCACGTGCAATTCGGGATCGATCACACCCGCGAGCATGCGCCGCACGTCGTCGACGGCCGGGGCCGGACCCGCGATGGGCTCGTGCACCGCCGCGCCAGGATCATCCTCCATTGGCCAGCTCTCTCCGGTCCGGGATACCCGGACCGGCCCTTCGGGTCGTTCGCGGGCTGGCGGATCGGGAGGCTTCACCACTGACCAATCTAAACAACTGTGCCGATAAAAACAGTCCCGGTCTTGTAAATATGCGGAGCCACGGCTACCGTCAATATCGATGGATCTGGCTGTGCTCAAGGCCTTGGCCGACGACACCCGCTATGCGGTGTATCGGGAGTTGGCGTCTTCGACCGCCGCGCTCTCGGCCCAGGATCTCGCCGACCGCCTAGGCGTCCACGCCAACACGATCCGGCTCCACCTCGAGCGCCTGAAGGACGTCGGCCTCATCGACGCGCAAGCGATCCACCGCGGCACGGTCGGCCGGCCCCAGCACCTCTATTTCCTTGCCTCCGGCGCGCCCGGACTTGGCTTCGATCCACCCGCGCATGCTCTGTTGGCTGGGCTGCTCGCCGCGCTGAGCGAGCGCATCGGTGCCGATTCCGGTGACGCCACCGACACTGGGCACGCCTGGGGCATGGAGGCGGGTCGCCGAACGCGATCGAAGTCGTGCTTGCGGGCGCTCGAATCCGAGCTCACCCGCCTCGGCTTCGAACCTGCGGTCGAGGCCGGCGACGGCACCTCCGAAGGCGGCGCGCGCATCGAGTTTCTGCATTGCCCGTTCCGCGAGCTGGCCGAGGCGTACCCCGAGCTCGTGTGCAACCTGCACCGTGGGCTCTGCGAGGGCGTCGTCGATCAGGTCGGCGGGGGAACAGTCGAGGAGTTCGCGACGTTGTACGACCCCGAGCCGTGCCATGTGACTGTGGCCGTCGGGTACCCTGACGAGTAGCGGCAACACCAATCCAGTACTGCAAGAGAAGAAGAGGGCGAGTTCCATGTCGATGTTCACCGTCACCGACGCAAGCCAGACCTTCCTCATCAGTGATGCAGCCGCGGCGAAGGTCGCGAGCCTCATCGAAGCCGAGGAAGAGAGCGACGGGCTCGTCCTGCGCGTCGCGGTCCGGCCCGGTGGGTGCTCCGGATTCAGTTACGAGATGTTCTTCGACACCGAGATTGCCGACGACGACTTCGTGGCCGAGCACGGTGGCGTGAAGGTCGTGATCGACCCGGCCAGCCAGCAGATGCTCAAGGGCGCGATGCTCGAGTACAAGGACGGTCTCCAGGGTGCTGGGTTCTCCATCAGCAACCCGAACGCCCAGAAGAGCTGCGGCTGCGGCCAGTCCTTCTCCTGACCGACCCACACTTCTGAGGGGAGCCCCGCGCGTGCGGGGCTCCTTTTCATTCCCGGCGCGTTCAGGTGCTGCCAATCGCGAAGCATTCGGGTTACGCTGCTTGCACTCTGCGGCACCTTGTTGAGGTTTCGCGCCGCGCTGGTTGAAGGGAGCGTGCATGTCCACCTGGCCGCCTAACCCACCGCTCGGCGGTGGGCCGTCGAGCCCTCCGAGCCCGCCGACACCACCGTCGCCGCGCCCATGGGAGCCGTCGGCACCGTCGACGCCGACCCCACCGCCCGCTCCGCCGGCTGCACCGAAGCCTGCTGCTTCCAAGCCGGCGAAGCGCAAGCCGGCGAAGAAGAAGGCGACTGCCAAGAAGAAGAAGGCACCCGCGAAGAAGCGCAGCGTCAAGAAGGCAGCCAAGAAGAAGAAGGCGCCCGCGAAGAAGCGCAGCGTCAAGAAGGCAGCCAAGAAGAAGAAGGCGCCCGCGAAGAAGCGCAGCGTCAAGAAAGCAGCCAAGAAGAAGGCACCGGCGCGCCGCAAGGCCGTCAAGCGCAAGGCGACCAAGCGCAAGGCGACCAAGCGCAAGGCAGTGAAGCGCAAGGCGACCAAGCGCAAGGCGACCAAGCGCAAGGCGACCAAGCGCAAGGCGACCAAGAAGGCCACCAAGAAGCGCACCGCGCGCAAGACCACCAAGCGGCGCGGCGCCAAGAAGACGGCCAAGCGCACCACGAAGAAGCGCACGGCCCGCAAGCCGGCGAAGCGGAAGGCCGCGAAGAAGCGGACCACCCGCAAGCGTCGCTAGCGCACAGCCAAAGCTCAGAGGGGAGGCCCGCCGGAAACGGCGGGCCTCTTCGCGTTACGGGGTGGCCGCGAGCGCTTCGAGCTGTTGCACGATCTCGCCCTTGCCGAACGCCCCGTCGATCGCACCCACGATCGTGCCCGCGCCGTCCACGGTGTACAGCCACGGCTCGCTCGGGAGCTGCCACGCAGTCACCGTCGGGGCGACGTCGGTGGTCTTGTTGTCCTGGTAGATCTCGACGTGCACGAACCTGATGTCGGGATAGGCGCGGCGCACCGACAGAAGTGTGTCGAGCACCGGGCCGCAGTACTCCGACTGACACCGTGCTGGCGTCGCGAAGAGGACCGCGACGGGTGTCCCATCACCGATGACGTCCGCAAGCGACTCGGTGTGCAGCGGGCACGGCGGCGTCCGGGTGCAGATGGGCTTGACCCCGAGCGGGTCGTCGATGGTGGGAGACGCCGCGCGTGGAGCGGCCTGTCCTGGCTGGAGGGCTTCCGGCGCGTCTTTCACCTGGATCGCGAATGTGATCTGTCGTCCGTGCACGAGCGCGACTGCCGTCCAGATGCCGGGGGCATCGAGCACGGGATCTGCCACGTACACACCACGGCCCTCGGGCAAGCCCGCCTTGAAGAAGTGGGTGGGCGCGAGACCGACCGTCACCTCGTCCGCGTCCGGCGGCGCGAAGCCGATGCGGACGGGCGGGCCCGAGACGTAGCCGCGCTTGGATCCGAGGCCGAACACGAACCGCTGCGGTTCGGGCTTCGCGTAGAGGTCGCTCGAGAGGACGAGCCCATCGAGGCCCTTACCGAGTTTCGGCTCGTGGTGGGCAAACGCGATGTCCGGCCAAGCCGCGGCCCCGAGCACGAGCCCGCCCGACGCGGCGAGGAACGCGCGTCGGGACATGCCCGAGATGTCATGTGGCGCCATGGCCCTATCCTGCCCGGTGGTCATGGCGAAGTCGGATCGGGTCGCGTTCACCTGCAACAACCGGCCTGTCACCGTCGACGTTGCACTGGGCGAGTCGCTGCTCTCCGTGCTGCGCGAGCGTCTCGGGATCACCTCGGTGAAGGACGGCTGCGCGCCGCAAGGTCAGTGCGGCTGTTGCACCGTCCTGATCGACGGTGCCCCCCGGGTCGCGTGCGTCACGGCTGCCACTCGGGTCGAGGGTCGCCACGTCACCACGATCGAGGGCGTTGGCGCGGCGGTGCGGGATCGGCTCGTCGATGCGTTCGTCGCCACGGGCGCGTCGCAGTGCGGCTTCTGCACGCCGGGGATCCTGGTTCGTGCATCAGCGGCGCTGGCCGCGGGACGCGCCGCCGACCGGGGCTCGGTCGACCGCGCGCTCGCCGCGCACCTGTGCCGGTGCACGGGGTGGTGCACGGTCCAGGACGCGATCGGCGCCGCTGCGGTGGACATGCCGGTGCGTGGGCAGGACCGCGATCTCGGTGCTGCGGCTCGGCGGGCCGAGCTCGAGGGCGGTGTGGTTCAGCGCGTCGCGGCCGACGTGCCGCTCGGCGCGGCTGGGTTCGCCGACGACACCGCCCCGGCCGACGCGCTCGTTGCCGTTCTCGCCGCTCCCGGTACCTCGTCGGCCGAGACCGTCGAAACCGGCGGCATCGCCTGGGTGGTGGGCGAGTCGCTGCTCGAAGCACGCGAGCGGGCGGGCAAGGTGCAGGGACGGCGCACGACCGTCGACGAACAACCGCCGCTCGCGTTGCCCCCGTGCCCGACCGGTGGCGTGCGCCTCGCGACGGGATGGGTCGAACCGGCGTACCTCGAGCCCGACGCCTCGTGGTGCGCGCCAGGCGGCGAGCCGGCGTCGCCGTTGGCGAACGGGGGCGCGTTCGGCGGCAAGGCCGCGTCGCCGGTGATGAGCGCAGCCCGCGAGCTGGCCGACCTTCTCGGGCGGCCAGTGCGCGCGCTCTGGTCGCGCGAGGACGTAGCCCGACTCGGCCCGAAGCGCCCACCAATGGCCGCGACCGCGATGTTCGATGGCACCAGCGTCTGGATGGTTGGGACCGCCGCAGGCGCGCTCGCGGCATTCACGGATCGAATGGACTGGGCGTATCGGCTGGAGGAGCAGGGCGACTGGTCGGCGGTCACTGTCCCGGGCCCGCCGACCAGTGCCGCGGCTCGCGCTACCGGGGTTGCGGAGCGCGCGGTGTTGCTGGAAGGCGCACTCGCGGAGGCGGGTGCGTCTCGCATCGACCTCGTTGCCGATGCGCGAGCCGCCGCGGTGCTCCTCGATACGTGCGCCGCCGTTGCCGGTGGCGCACTGGCGGGTGCCCGAGTGCACCTCGATCCAAATACCGGAACGCTCCAGCGCGTCGACGTGCGAGTGGCCGCGGGCGATCCGCTCGACGAGGTGGTGCTCCGCTCGTACTGCATCGGCGCGGCGCACATGGCGCTCGGCTGGGTGTTGAGCGAAGGGCTCGCTGTCGATCCTCAGACCGGCGAGGTGCTCGATCTCACCATCCGATCGTTCGGCGTGATCAGGGCCAAGGACACGCCGCCGATCGAGGTGACAATCATCGATGACCCGGGCGAGGCGCGGCCGCGTGGCTCAGACGCAGTGTTCGCCGCGGTGGCTGCCGCGGCATGGAATGCAGTGGCCGCCGTCGACGGCGCGCGCCCCGAGCAGTTTCCCGCTCGCGGCACGCGCGCCGCGCGACGACTCCGTGCCTAAACCTCTGGTCGACTCCGCCCGTCGCCGAGCGCTGCGTGACTACGCGTCCTGCTGGTAGAGCATCACGCTCAACGCGGCGAGCCAGATGGACCACGCCAGGAACACGACGAACCCGATGACGGCGATCGTGTCACTCGTGGTCGACACCGAAGCGGCTCCGACCAGCCACCCCACTGCGATGACCTCGCCGACGTAGCCGAACCACTTCGGCAGCAGTCCGCTGTTCCAGATCACCACCGACACGGCTGAGACGAAGACGGCCATCGCGAAGCCGACGTACCCGAAGACCTGGAACGACAGCCGGTAGCCGTACGCGCCCGAGCTCGGCACCAATGCCGCGTTGGCCTGCAAGGCGAGCGCACCGAGCACGACGGCAATGGCGATGATGCCGCCGGTGAGCCCG
>JANOHN010000124.1:0-7801 GCA_031406505.1 Acidimicrobiia bacterium
AGAATTTTTGAGAGAAAATCCCGGCTACGGTCAGTTTTGGGGTGGTTGAAGAATTCTTCCGGCGTGTTTTCTTCCACGATCTGGCCCTGGTCCATAAAGATCACGCGGTCGGCGACGGCCTTCGCAAAACCCATCACGGCGTGACCACCGTTGCGGTCGGGAACTGCGGCGTCACGTTCGCCCCGGTGCGCGCGCAGGACCACACCTACCTCGCCGAGATGATGGAGTCGGTCGAGGACATCCCGGCGCGCAGCATCCTCGAAGGGTTGCCGTGGAACTGGGAGACGTACGGCGAGTACCTCGCCTGGCTCGACGGCACACCCAAGGGCGTCAACGCCGGCGGCATGGTCGGACACTGCGCGCTCCGCTACTACGCGATGGGCGAGCGCAGCCTCGACGAAGACGCAGTCCCCGACAGTGACGAGCTCGCTCGCATGACCGAGCTCGCGGACGAGGCGCTCACCGCAGGCGCGCTCGGCTTCTCGAGCTCGCGTACGCTTCGACACCGCGTCCCCGACGGCCGGTTCGTGCCAGGGACATACGCCGCGACTGACGAGCTGTTCGCGTTCGCCGATGTGCTCGCTCGCCACGGGCGAGGCGTCATCGAGGTCGCGCCCCGCTTCGACGGCGACGGCCCAGCTCTCCCCCGCGTTGAGTCGGAGATGGCGTGGATCACCGAAGCGAGCAGACGCTCGGGCCGGCCCATCACCTTCGGGCTGTCACACACGTGGGACCAGGGCGAGCACTACCGGCGCGCGATCGAGCTCGCGCGCGAGGCCAACGGGCGCGGCGCTCAGGTCCGCCCGCAGACGACGCCCCGATTCATCGGCGTGCTCACCGGCATCGCGCACCGCACGCCCTTCGATCGCCATCAGGCCTGGCACGTGCTCCAGGGCTTGCCGCTCCACGAACGGCTCCGCCTCCTGCGCGATCCCGTGCGTCGCGCCGAGCTCGTCGAAGTGGCCCGGCACGACCGAGCCGGTCTCGACGTGTTCTTCGTGCTGAACGGAGAAGACGGCTTGGCGCGCTACGACTGCCGACCCGAACGGTCACTCACTGCCGTAGCCAACGCCCGCGGCGTGTCGCCGGTGGAGGCGTTCATCGACCTCGCGCTCGAGACCGATGGCGCGCTCCTGCTGTCGTGGCCGCTGCTCAACCAGAGCGTCGACGCGATCGGCGAGATGCTCATGCAGCCCGAAGTGATGTCCGGATTGGCTGATGCCGGCGCGCACGTGGGCCAAACGATGGACGCCAGCGCTCCCACCTCTCTTCTCACGTACTGGGTGCGGGAGCGGGAAGCGCTCACACTTCCGGACGCGATCCGGCGTCTCACATCTGACACCGCGACGACGTTCGGCATCCGAGATCGCGGCGTGGTGCGCGCGGGCGCGTACGCCGACCTAAACGTGATCGATTGGGACGCGCTCGCGCTCCCGGTACCCGAGTACGTGCACGACTTCCCGAACGGTGCCGGCCGCTACCTCGGCCGAGCGCGTGGGTACGACGCCACGATCGTGAACGGTTCCGTGTTCATGGAGCACGGCGAGCACACCGGTGCGCTCGCCGGCCGACTCGTACGTGGCTAGTCCGCTTCGGGATTCACTTTCACCAGGAGCTTGCCGGTGTTCCCTCCGGTGAACAGCATGTTGAGTGCTTCGGGTGCGTGCTCGAGCCCGTGGACGATCTGCTCGCGAGCCTGCAAGCGACCTTCGAGAAGCCACTCGAGGATCTTGGCCGCGCCCTCGTCGAACCGGTCGAGGTAGTCGAACACCAAGAACCCCTCCATGCGCGACCGGGTGGCGACCAGGTTCGAGTAGCGGTAGATCGGGTCGGGTAGGTCGGTGGTGTTGTAGGCGGCGATCGTGCCGCACACGGCGATGCGCGCGTTCATCGCGAGCCGCGCGAGCGCGGCGTCGAGGATCTCGCCACCCACGTTGTCGAAGTACACGTCGATGCCGTTCGGACACAGCTCGTCGAGTCGGGTACCGACCTGCTCTGTCTTGTAGTTGATGCACGCATCGAAGCCGAGGTCGGTGACCCAGGCACACTTGTCATCGGTGCCCGCGATCCCCACGACGTGCGCACCCAGGATCTTGCCGATCTGGCCCGCGAGCGATCCGACGGACCCGGCGGCACCCGACACCACGACCATGTCGCCGGCCTTCGTCGCGGCGACTTCGAGCATGCCGAAGTAGGCGGTCATGCCGCTCGACCCGAACGCGTTCAGCACCGCGGTCATCGGGACGCCGTCGGGGACGACTCGTCCCATCGTGTCGGCGCCCATGACCGCCAGCTCCTGCCACCCGAGCAAGCCCGTTACCGTGGCGCCGACGGGATACGCATCGTTGCGCGACTCAACCACGGTGCCGACACCACCGCCCCGCATCACCGCTCCGATCTCGACCGGTGGGAGGTACGACGGCTCGTCGCGGATCCACACACGGTTGGTCGGATCGATCGAGAGGTACGCCATGCGCACGAGCGCTTGGCCGTCCTCCAGCTCGGGGATCGGCGTCTCCACGAGGTCGAACGTGTTGACATCGACCATGCCAACGGGCCGATGAGCGAGCAGGAGCTGACGGTTCATCGCAGCCATCCGGCTACTCCGTTCGATCGAAGAGCTTGACCGCGAGCAGCAGCATCGCCGTGCCGAACCCGAGTGTGATGAGCGCGTCGGCCCACAACGGCACGGTCCAGCCCAAGACGTCCAGCTTCGATGCCCCCGGCAACACCGCGCGACGGATCGCGTCGACGCCATAGGTCGCCGGGTTGATTCGCGTAATCACGCCGAGCCAGTCGGGCAGCCGGTCGAGCGGGAAGATCGAGCCCGACAGGAACAGCATCGGCTGCATGACGAGCGCCATCACCATCTGGAAGCTCTCCATGCGGTGCATCCGGCTCGCGATCACCATCCCGAACGCTGTGAGGGAGAACGCGAGGAGCAGGAGGAGGCCGACCATCTCGAGGAAGCTCGTGACGGTGAACGACACGCCGACGACCGGCGCGAACACGACGAGCACGAGGCCCTGCATCACCGACACCGATCCGCCGCCGAGCGCCTTGCCCAGCACGAGCGATGCACGCGACACGGGAGCGACGAGCATCTCGCGCATGAACCCGAACTCGCGATCCCAGACGATGGCCATGGACGAGAACAACGACGACGTCAGCACCGACATCGCGAGGATCCCGGGGAAGAGGTATTGCTGGTAGTCGACGCCACCAGCACCCCGGTTGCCGATCGCGCTCTCGAGCCCCGCGCCCAGTACGAACAGGAAGAGGAGCGGCTGCGCGATCCCGGTGATCAGTCGCGCCGGCATCCGGAACAACCGGATGATGTCGCGCCGCCAGACCATGAGCATCGCCCGGACGTTGCGCGCAAACGGGCCATCGCGACGGACCGCGGCTTCCCCGGTTGCCGGCACGCCGGCTGCGCGCACTGCCGTATCGGCCACTAACTGCCTGCCCGTCGCCAGCCGCGCACCATGGGGTTCATCTTGAACTGGTCGGTGAGACCCACCTCGGCGTCGCGCATGTCGCGCCCCGTGTACTCGATGAACACGTCGTCGAGGCTCGGTCGGTGCATAGCCACGTTGCGCACACCCACGGTGAGATGCTCGAACAGTCGTGGTACGAACGCCTCGCCCTCCGGCACGCGCAGGCGGAGGCCTTCGTCGGTGAGCTCTCCGGTGACTCCAAGTCCGGCCTCGATCTCCTTGAGAGCGGCGTCGTCGTCCGTGGTCATGAGCGTGACGGTGTCGTCCCCCACCGACGCCTTCAGCGCGTCGGGGGTGTCGATGGCCACGATCTTGCCTTGATCGATGATCGCGATCCGATCGCAGCGCTCCGCCTCGTCCATGTAGTGCGTGGTGAGGAACATCGTCGTCTTCTCGCGCTCGCGCAGCTGGTCGACGTAGTCCCAGATGTGCACGCGCGTCTGTGGGTCGAGACCGATCGTGGGCTCGTCGAGGAACAGCACCCGTGGCGAGTGCAGCAGGCCGCGAGCGATCTCGAGTCGGCGCTTCATGCCGCCCGAGTAGAAGCGCACCTGCTGGTCGGCTCGATCGGTGAGGCCCACCATCTCCAGCAGGGGCGCCGCTCGGTCACGCACCTCGGAGGCCGGGTAGCCGTAGAGCACCGCATGGAAGCTCAGGTTCTGCGATCCGGTGAGGTAGTCGTCGAGTGTGAGCTCCTGGAAGACCAGTCCGATGCTCGAACGAACCGCTCCGGGTTCAGTCGCAACGTCGTGGCCGGCCACGCGCGCTGACCCACCGCTGGGGCGCAGCAACGTGCAGAGGATCGAGATCGTGGTGGTCTTGCCTGCGCCGTTGGGTCCGAGGAACCCGAAGAGCTCACCGGGCTCGACCGTGAACGAGACGTCGTCAACCGCGGTGAAGTCGCCAAAACGCCGGATCAGTCCGTCGACTTCGATCGCAGAGGTGGCGGCCATCTTCGGCAGTTTGCCACTTGACCTCGCTGACCCCGTCAGGATGGGGTCGTGGACGGAAGCGAGATCGACGAAGCGATCTCCCGAGCCGACCTTGACGAGCTGCTCCGGCACATCGACGAACTGTGCTCGGCACGCGAGTGGGACGGCCTCGTGATGCTGCGGGCGCGATGCGCGCAAGCTCACGAGTCGGGGCGCCAGCTCTGGCCTGCGGCTTCGCACGCCGCGTACCGCCTCGCCCTCGAAGCCCCGGCGTCGTACGCGGCTGCGACGTTGGACGACATCGGCGCACCATTCACGCTCGGACCGCTCCCCGAAGTGGCGGCTCAAGCACATGCGTGGTCCGATCTCGCGCCACAGGTGCCGAATGGCGCGCCTGCTGTGCTCGCGGCCCATGAGCGCGTCATCCGCGGCGAAGACCTCGTCGATCTCGAGTTGCCCGGCCCATCGGTGCTCGAAGTGCCCCTTCGGTTGGAGGGGTGGGAGCCGCGCTATGCACTCGCCGAATACCACTCGGACCGCGCCGACTTCCCGATGCCCGACATCCCCGCATTGCAGCATGCTCAACTTCCGGCGCCGCAGGGCAACGTCGAGCGCGACGAGGCGAGCCACGCGCTCGTGGAACTCGTGCGTGCGTGGACCGCTGGGTCAAGCGGCCGTGCCGATGCGGTGTCGGTGCGGGGCGACGCCCTCGACGCAATTGCGGCGCTCGGTCCAGCCACGGCTCGGGTGGCGTCGATCGACGCGTCGCACGCGCTGGCGCTCATGGCCTGGGCCGGCGCGAGCGGTGGCGGTCACGGCCGACGCGCGGGTGCCGCCGCCGGGCGGTTCAGCGCGTGGTGGGCCGCCGGCGCGCTCACGGGTCTCCTCGACGAATGGCCACCCCACCCCGACGAGCTGGGCGCCGCGTTGGCAAACCTCGAGTTCGTGGTCTGGGAGAGCGATAGGCCCGAGTCTGGTTGGCACCTGCACCTCGCGGTGGCCAACCCCGCGCTGGGCCGCGCGTGGGCTGTGACGGCCCACGACAAGGAATGATGGGCGCGTAGCCGTGCGAGCTGATCCGCCCGACCGCAGCACGGCGAATGGGAGGCTGACGGAGAGGACGTCCATGACCGCACCAGTGAAGGCCGCCAAGCGCTCGAAGTCCGAGTACCGCCGCATGACGAGCGATGAGCTCGCGGACATACGGACGATGCTCCACTCGCTCGACGATCGCCAGTGGGACGCGCCGAGCCTCTGCGAAGGCTGGAAGGTGCGTCACGTCATCGGTCACCTGTGCCTCGGCGCGAGCACGAACCCGCTCAAGCTGCCGATCCTCGCTGCTCCCTACGGGTTCAACATCGCGAAGGCGTCCGGACGCGAGTCGTTCCGATACGGCGAGGAGCACACGACGGCCGAGCTCTTGGACGTGTTCGACCGTCTGGTGTGCGCTGCTTCACCGGTCGGGCTCGGCAAGGTCGCCCCACCGAACGAGTTCTTCGTCGACAAGGTGATCCACAACCAGGACATCCGTCGGCCCCTTGGTCTCACACGCGACATCCCGGTCGAGCGGCTCGTCGCGTCGCTCGATGTGCTGCCCAAGCTTGGCGGCTTCCTCAAGTCGAAGCGCCACTCGGGCGGCTTGCGGTTCGTGGCCACCGACATCGACCACGCGGTCGGCGACGGCCCCGAGGTGCGCGGGCCGGCCGAGGCGCTGATCCTCGCGATGAGTGGGCGGCCGGTCAGCCTCCCCGAGCTCCACGGCAAAGGCGTCGAGCTCCTCAGGTCGCGCCTGACGGCCTGACCCGTACACTCGTGGGCTGTCCTCCCACGCCGTGACCTTCTTCGGCCTCACGCCGATCGACGAACGACGGTGGCGCATGCCCGTGATTCGTGGGTTGTGCTCCGGATACGGTGCGCTGTTCGGTGGGTGCGCACTCGGAGCTTCGATTGAGATCCTCGAGCGCACCACGGAGCGCCCACTGGTGTGGGCAACTGCGCAGTACCTGGAGTTCGCGCGGCCACCCGACGTGGTCGAGCTCGAGGTCACCGAAGTCGTCCGCGGCCACGCGTCGTCCCAGGCGCGCGTGCGCGCACACGTCGAGGGAAACGAGATCTTCAGCGTCGTCGCCGCGTTAGGTCGGCGCGAGCTGCCATGGTCGGGCGAATGGGCGGTTCGACCCGATGTGCCTTCGGCCGTCGATTGCGGACCGCGCCCACTCGCCCCTCGCTTCTCCGGCACCATCGCCGAGCAGCTCGAGATGCGAATCGCCAACGGTCGCCTCGTCGAAGACTTCGACGGCATTCCGAGCGACGATGGTCGGAGTGCATTCTGGGTCAAGCTGCCGTCCGAGCTCTCGCTGACGGCTGCGGCCTTGGCGATCGTCGCCGACTATGTGCCGATGGGCATCGGTCAAGCGCTGGGTCGCCAGATCTCCGGCAACAGCATCGACAACACGATTCGCATCGTGCAGCTTCGCCCCAGCGAATGGGTGCTCATGGACATCCGCGTCCAAGCGCTTTCAGGGGGGTTCGGCCACGGCGTCGTACATCTCTGGGCGGAGGACGGCACACTGCTCGCGACCGCGAGCCAGTCGGTCATCGTGCGCAACCTTCGCCCCGACTTCGATGAGGAGGGAGCCAAGTGAGCGTGCCGCAGCGCTTCGGCATCACCGTGCCGTTTGAGGGGATCCCACTGCACGAGCACAAGTCGTGGTTCGAGGAGCTCGAGCGCCTCGGCTACACCGACGTGTGGTCAGCTGAAGCAGGTGCGTTCGATGCCTTCACGCCACTCGCGCTCGCCGCAGCCTGGGCGCCGTCGTTGCGATTGGGCACCGCGATCGTCCCCGCATACACCCGCGGTGCGGCCACGATCGCGCAGACCGTTGCTGCGATGTGCTCGGCCGCGCCAGGTCGCTTCGCGCTCGGGATCGGCACTTCGTCGGACGTGATCGTGCACAACTGGAACGGGATCCCGTTCGAGAAGCCCTACCAGCGCGTACGCGACACCATCCGCTTCCTCCGTGTCGCACTCGCGGGCGAGAAGGTGACCGCGGAGTACGAGACGTTTGCAGTGAAGGGCTTCCGCCTCGGATCGGCCGTGGCCGAGATGCCACCGATCCTCGTTGCCGCTTTGCGCCCAGGGATGTTGCGACTCGCCGGGCGGGCGGGCGACGGCGCGATCATCAACTGGCTGTCGGCCGACGACGTGAAGACGGTGGTGCCCCACGTGGGCGAGGGCAAGGAGATCGTGGCTCGCATCTTCGTGCTCGCCACGTCCGACCGGGATCTTGTTCGCTTCGTCGGCCGTCGCTCGATCGCGGCATACCTCAACGTGCCGGTCTACGCACAGTTCCACGAATGGCTCGGGCGCGG
>JANOHN010000128.1:0-3794 GCA_031406505.1 Acidimicrobiia bacterium
CGGGTGCCCGAGAACTTCCCGGCTTCGACGGCGTACCGGTCGCCTTCGAGCCCCTTGCCGGCGATGGCGCGCACGACGTCGCGTGCCTCCATCGGCGCGCCCTCTCCCGGCGCGACGTAGATCCCGACGATCCGTCCTTCGAGCGCCTCAGCCATGCGAGCAGTCTGGCAAACGCTACGACCAGGTTGGGAGGGAAATTCGTCCCCACGCGTGGTCGCGCACGCACGGGCCCTCGTATTCGATGCGATCGTCGTCGATGAGGATCTCGCCGTGGATCACACCCGCCTGGGTGTAACGCGTGCCTTCGGCCACATCAGTCGGCGTGGCTTCAGAGGCGAACTCCCACTCGAGGTCGAGTCCCACGGGGATGCGCTCACCCAAGTCGTCGTCACGGGTGTCAACCCGCAAGCCGAACGCCTCGAGCGAGATGCTCCAGTGCTCGAACGGCGTCTCACACGTCAACGACGCCCACAGGCCGTCCCCACGCAGATCGAGCGAGTCGTCGCGCTTTGGAGGGGCCACGTCCTCGTCCCGCACGACGACGATGCCGATCTCGCGACCGACGATCTGGGTCCAGAACCAACATCTGCGAATCTCGGGCACGCGGGTGAGTCGGACCAAGCCCTGCACACCGTCTGCGCTCGCGAGTTCGAACCCCCACGTCTCCAACCAGCCCTCGTCACTGACGCCTGGATGGGGCCGGTCATCGTTGGGTTGCAACGCCATCCCCTACATTGGCAGTTGTGGGCGAAACATCCGAATCGTGGCGCGCGCCCGCGGGAAGATCGTTCACCCTGAACGCCGATGGCGTGAAGATCCACGCCGACGAATGGCTCCCAGCCGCGGCGGTGGCCGGCTTTCCTCCCGTCCTCCTCGTCCACGGACTCGGCGCGAACACGTTGTCGTGGGAGCCGATCGGTCAGCCATTGGCCGATCAGCTCGGCACCACGGTCACCGCCATCGACCTGATCGGCTTCGGGCGCACGCGCGCCCCCGAGCGCGGTGCGTCGATCGAAAGCAACCGCCGGCTCGTCACCGCGGTGCTCGACGACATCGGACCGGCGGTCGTGATCGGCAACTCGATGGGTGGCTCGATCGGCATCGGCGTGGCCGCGTCACGCCCGGAGCTCATCTCGAGCCTCGTGCTCATCAACCCCGCGCTCCCGCATCCACATCCGGGTGCCGTCGACATGATTCGCTACGCGCGCTTCGCGCCTGTGATGATCGCTTCGCTCGGCGGTCACATCGTGCGGGCCCGCGCCCGCATGCTCGGACCGGAGCGGCTCGTCGACTCCAGCCTCGGCTGGAGCCTGCACGATGCCAGCCGTCTCGACCCCAACCTGCGCCTGCGCCTTATCGCCCTGGCCACCGAGCGCTTCGCGTATCCCGAGGCCCCCACCGCCTACGCCGAGGCGGCGCGGTCGCTCCTGCGCTACCTCCCTCGCGGGCTCCTCACCGACCTGACCGCGGGCGCGGCCGGGCCTGCAACGCTGCTCGTGCACGGCGAGTTCGACCGACTCGTGAGTCTCGCCGCGGCCCGCGTGGCCGCCGCCGACAACGCCCACATCGAGCTCCACGTGCTCGACGGCGTGGGCCACGCTCCCCAGCTCGAAGACCCGGAGCGACTCGTGCGAGTCGTCACGGCCTGGCTGAATGCGAGGATGTCGGGGTGCCAGACCCAACGCCCGACGCCGGCCTCCTCGACGACCCCGTCCGGGTCTTCGTCGGCGAGCTGACCGAGGTGCTCACGGCCCTCCGGGGCCGTAGCGCCACCACGGTCGACCGTGCCGCGCTCGAGCGCGACGCCGCGCTCGAGGTCCAAGCCATCGCCGCCAGCGTGATCGCGGCCGACGGTCACCCGAGCGACGCCGAGCTGCGATCGTTCGCCGTCGCACTCGCACCGTGGTTCGAGTCGCTCAAGAACGCCACGCCCGCATCGCTGCGCGACAGCCCTGCGATCAAGCAGCACCGCGCCTTCCCGATCACCCCGTCGCCGTTGTTCGAGACGATCGTGACGGCCGACACGCGAGAGAAGACTGCGCACTCCTGGCGCTACTACGACGGCGCGATGCGGGTGGCCCACGCGGTGTGCGCGGTCGACACCACGCCGACGCGCGAGGAGCTCTTGGCCGTCGATACGTTGCGATCGATGATGTTGCGCCGTCTCCACGCGGCCGACATCGAGCGGCCGGCCGAGTCGGGACCCGACCCCGACGGCGGCGACGACGCCAAGCCGCCCGAGACACTCGAAGATCTGCTCGCCGAGCTCGACAAGCTCGTCGGGTTGAAGGCGGTCAAGACCGAGGTGCGACTGCTCATCAACCTCGTGCGCGTCGAGAACATCCGCCGCGAGCGCAAGCTCCCCGTCGTGGACCGCAGCCTCCACCTCGTGTTCTTGGGCAACCCGGGCACCGGCAAGACCACCGTCGCGCGCTTGCTCGCGCGCTTCTACAAGGTGCTGAAGGTCGTCTCGAAGGGACACCTCGTCGAGACCGACCGGTCCGGGATGGTGGCCGGCTTCGTAGGCCAGACCGCGCCGAAGGTGAACAAGGCGTGCGACGACGCCAAGGGGGGCGTGCTGTTCATCGACGAGGCCTACGCGCTCGTGACCGACAGCGAGCAGGACTTCTGTGCTGAAGCCGTCGCCACGCTGCTCAAGCGGATGGAAGATGACCGCAGCGACCTCATCGTGATCGTCGCCGGGTACACCGAGCCGATGAAGAAGTTCATCGAGTCGAACCCCGGGATCCGCTCGCGCTTCAACAAGATGATCGACTTCCCCGACTACTCCGACGACGAGCTCATGGCGATCTTCGAGTCGATCGGCGAGGCGAACCACTACGAGCTCGACAAAGACGCTCACGCAGCCGTGAAGGCATGGTTTGCGGCGCAGCCCCGCGACGCCACGTTCGGCAACGGACGCACTGCCCGCAACCTCTTCGAGGACTGCGTGACCCACCAGGCCAGTCGCGTGGTCGACGTGAAGGACCCGACCGACCACGTGCTCATGACCCTGACCGCGGCCGACGTGCCCAGCCCCACGAGCACCGAATGAGCACGGGGTCATGAGGCGCCTGCTCGCGCTCCTGGGCGCGTTCGCGATGGTCGGCGGCGCGCTGGTGATCCGCGGCGCGATCGACGATGACACCAACGACTCGAACGACGGTAAGACGATGACACTCCTGTGTGCCGCGGAGCTCGAGAGCGTGTGCGACGAGCTGCACGACACGACCGGCATCCGTACCGCAACTGCAACGATGGACGAAGTCGCGGATGGAACCGAATACGACGGCTGGCTCACCTTCGAGCGCAACGCCGGGAACAGCGGGGTCGTGCCTCTGCTCGGAACACCATCGCCGCTCCTTGCTCGATCGCCACTCGTGCTCGCGATCGGGAAGGAACGCGGCGCAGTACTCGCGGAGCATTGCGGCGGTGAGGTCACGTGGCGCTGTATTGGCGACATCGCTGGTACTCCGTGGGAATCGATCGGCGGTCAAAGCGCTTGGGGCGACGTCAAGCTGGGTCACGCTGATCCCGTGGAGACGGGCGAAGGCCTCGCCATCATCGGTCAGGCCGCGCAGCAGTTCTTCGGCCCCACCAAGAACCTGTCGCGCGACGACTTCGCGCAAGACAACTTCTTCGCGTGGTTCACGCAGCTCGAGCGCGCGGCGGAGCGGGACGACGCGGCCTTTGAGCATCTGCTCACCTTCGGGCCGGCGCGCTACGACATCGTGGCAACCATCGAGGCACTTGCGGGACCACAGTTCGCAGCGGCGGCTCGCGACCGCCGAGAC
>JANOHN010000135.1:0-3670 GCA_031406505.1 Acidimicrobiia bacterium
GTCGATCCAGCAGGCAATCTTCGCCGAGGAGCTGGCCGCGTTCGCCGTTCCCGCCAGCACCCTCTTCTACATCAGCATCGGCATGGTCGGCCCGACGCTGATCGCGCACGGCACCGAGGAGCAGAAGGCCCGGCACCTGCCCGCAATCCTCCGCGGGGACGAGATCTGGTGCCAGCTCTTCAGCGAGCCCGGCGCGGGGTCGGACTTGGCTGGGCTGCACACCCGCGCCGTGCGCGCCGACGGCGGCTGGATCGTCAACGGCCAGAAGGTCTGGACGACCGGTGCTCGCCTGGCGCAGTTCGGTGCGCTCCTCGCTCGCACCGATGGGACCGTTCCGAAGCATGGCGGCCTGACCTACTTCGCCCTCGACATGTCCACACCCGGGATCGACATACGGCCACTCCGGCAGATCACGGGCGATTCGCACTTCAACGAGGTCTTCTTGACCGACGTCTGGCTGCCCGACGATGCAGTCGTCGGTGACCTCAACGATGGTTGGAGGGTGGCCAACACGATGCTGCTGAGCGAGCGCGGCACCTTCGGCGACCGGGATACGAGCGACTTCGACCAGCTCGTGGAGCTCGCCCGCGTGCGCGGCCGAGCCGCCGATGCTGGAGTGCGCCAAGAGATCGCGAAGCTCTACGGACGCGACCAGATCATCCGGCTGCTCATGCTCGAGTCCCGGACGGCGTTGAGCAAGGGGACGAGCGCACCGTTGATCGCGTCAGTCACCAAGCTGCTGACCGGTTCGAGAAACCGGCATCTCACGCGCGTCGCTCTCGAGCTCCTCGGCGCTCAAGGGATCATCGCCGGTCCCGACGGCTTCCAAGCCGGGGCCTGGCAGCACCGCTTCCTGATGGCGCCGGTGTCGCGGATCGCGGGCGGGACCGACGAGATCCAGAAGAACATCCTCGGTGAGCGCTTCCTCGGCATTCCGAAGGAGCCCCGGCTGGACAAGTTCGTCGCGTTCGACGACGTTCCCAAGGTGTAGAGCAGACATCGTGGACTTCGCCTTCAGCTCCGAGCAAGAGCAGCTCCGCGAGGTCGTGCAGCAGTATCTCCGGACGAAGTCACCGGAAGCCGAGGTGCGGCGCCTCATGGCAACCGCCGAGGGCTATGACGATGTCGTCTGGAAGGACATGGCCCGCCAGCTCGGTCTCCAGGGAATCATCATCCCTGAGCGCTATGGAGGGAGCGGCTTCGGCTTCCTCGAGCTGTCGGTGATCGTCGAAGAGATGGGCCGAGCCCTCCTGTGCGCGCCGTATCTCTCCACGGTGGTGCTCGCCGCGCCGGCGTTGCTCGCGTCGGGTGACGAAGCCGCCTGCGAGGTGTACCTGCCGCGGATCGCCTCCGGTGATCTCGTGGCGACGTTCGCGCTTCCCGCCGGCGTCGCCGACGGCAGTGCCGCGGTGGCAGTCGCCGAAGGCGACCACTTCGTGCTCGATGGTGTCGCCGAATACGTCTTGGATGGGCACACCGCCGACCTCATCCTCGTCCCGGCGAAGCTCGAGCGAGATGAGGCGACCTCGCTGTTCGCGATCTCGTCCGCGCACGCGCTGCCCTCAGAGGTCCTCACGCGGACGCCGTTGTGCTCCATGGACGAGACCCGGAAGGTCGCGCGCCTTGAGTTCCACCACACGCCCGCGCAGCTCGTGGGGCCGTCGGGATCTGCTGCGGCGGTCATCGAGGCAGTCCTCACTAAGGCGGCTGTCGTCCTCGCCTCCGAGCTGGTGGGCATCTGTCAGTGGGGAGTGTCGGCGAGCGCCGAGTACGCGAAGACGCGGGTTCAGTTCGGTCGCCCGATCGGGTCGTTCCAGGCCATCAAGCACAAGTGCGTCGACATGCTGATGCTCCTCGAAGGCGCGAAGGCGGTGGCGTACTACGCCGCATGGACCGCGGAGACGAACGCATCCGATCTGGCGGTCATGAGCTCGCTCGCCAAGGCCGAGTGCAGCGAGGCGGCACTCGAAGTCACCGCAGAGACGCTGCATGTCCACGGAGGCATCGGCTTCACTTGGGAGCACCCAGCCCATCTGTACCTCAAGCGGGCGCAATGCTCCGGGCTCTTGCTCGGAGACGTCGGGTACCACCGTGAGCTGATCTGCCAACGACTTGGCGTGTGAGGAGGACATGACGGTGCCGGGGCCGCTGGCCGGAGTGCGAGTGCTCGAAGTCGCCCAGTACGTCGCCGGGCCGATGGCGGGGATGATGCTCGCCGACCTGGGAGCAGACGTGGTGAAGGTCGAGCCCCCCGGGAAGGGCGACGCCTTCCGCACCTACGGAATCCACCACGACGGCTACGGGGCGTTCTTCCTCAACGTCAACCGAGGGAAGCGGAGCATCACGCTCGATCTCAAGGACCCGGCCGACGCCGCTCGTTGCCGGGAGCTCGCTCGGCACGCGGATGTGATCCTCCTCACGTCCCGCCCCGGCGTGCTCGATGGCGTCGGGCTGGACGAC
Source organism: Acidimicrobiia bacterium (assembly GCA_031406505.1). GTDB lineage: Bacteria > Actinomycetota > Acidimicrobiia > IMCC26256 > PALSA-555 > SHVJ01. Next base: position 2,461 of record JANOHN010000135.1, read on the forward strand.
GAGACCTTGGCCTCACTGAACCCGTCGCTGGTGCGCGTCTACGTCACGGGCTACGGCTCGACCGGACCGCGTGCGCGCGAGCCGGTCTACGACAACCTCGTGCAGGCGCTCAGCGGTCTTGCCGCGTTCCAGGGCGGCGACACCGGCTCCGACGTCGTCGCCCCCATGGTGGTGGACAAGACGACCGCGCTGCTCGTCGCCCAGGCCACGACGGCGGCACTCTACGAGCGGCAGGTGTCCGGTGTCGGCCGACGGGTCGAAGTGTCTTTGCTCGACGTCGCGGCCTACTGGAACTTCCCGGACATGTTCCAGGACCGCACGTTCGTCGCCGACGGGCGGCGCATCCAGCGTCTGGCTTCACCAGTCGTGCCGACGAAGGACGGCCGGATCATCGTGTCGCCGGTGACCGGGTATCAGCTCCGTCGCGCTGCGGAAGCTCTTGGGCATCCCGAGTGGATCCCCGAGTTCAAGGCACTCAAGGACCACACGCTCCTCATGCAGGAGGCGGTGCGGAAGTTCGCGAGCGTGACCGCGACGATGACCACCGCTGACGCGCTCGCCCGCATGCGCGAGTTCGATGTCCCGGCCGCTCCCGTGCTCGAGCTCGACGAGCACCTCGAGGATCCGCAGGTGAGGCACAACGAGCTCTACAACACCGTGCACGACCCACAGCTCGGTGATGTGAGGGTCGTGCGGTACCCGGCGGTCTTCGACGGTGAGCATCAGCGCGCACCGTTCACCGCGCCTCGTCCCGGTGCGGATCTCGCCTCGGTCGCGAAGGATTGGGGACTCGACTGGAGTGGCGAGGAGGGCGATGGACTTTCGGGCTGACGACGAGCTGGAGCTGGTTCGCGAGGGCGTACGCCGAGTGTGTAGCAACTTCGACGACGTCTACTGGCAGCGTTGCGACACCGAGCACCGCTTCCCGACTGAGTTCTACGACGCCTTGGCCGAGGGCGGGTGGGTTGGCATTGCCATTCCCGAGGAGTACGGAGGCGGCGGCCGGGGCATCTCGCACGCATCGGTGCTCCTCGAGGAGATCGCAGCATCAGGCGCGGCGATGAACGGGGCGTCTGCCGTGCACCTCTCGATCTTCGGCATGAACCCCATCGTGAAGCACGGCAGCGATGCCATGAAGCAGCGCTACCTCCCTCGCGTGGCCGACGGTTCGCTGCACGTCGCCTTTGGCGTCACGGAGCCGGACGCTGGT
>JANOHN010000180.1:0-3826 GCA_031406505.1 Acidimicrobiia bacterium
CACGGCCGCCTCGTCGTCCTGGTTGGGCGGCGTGCCCGGGCCGAGGGGATCCTCGGCGGGCTGCGAGTCGGGGTCGTTCTCCACGACCGCGCTCACCTCGGCGAAGTTCGTCGCCGGGAACGTGGTCGGGTCGATGACGTAAGTGATGTCGAGCGTGGCGTTGCCCGCGTTCGCGATCGTGCCCACCGTCCAGATGCCGGTGAGGTCGTCGAAGCTGCCCTGAGAAGGAGTCGACGATCCGTACACCGCGCCCGGTGGTGCGTACTCGGTGATCGCGACACCCGTCGCGTCCGACGGCCCGGCATTGCTCACGGTGATGCGATAGGTGGTGTTGCCGAGCACGTCAGGTCCAGCGGTCCGGGATTTCGAAAGGGAAAGATCGGCGCGCGGCGCGACCGTGACGGTGACCGCGTCCTCGTCGTCCTGGTTGGGCGGGTTACCCGGACCCAGCGCATCCTCGGCGGGCTGGGAGTCGGAGTCGGCAGTTCCCGACCCGGTGATCTGCGCGAAGTTCTCCAACGACAGCACGTCGATGCGCGCGGTGATCGAGAGCGTCTCGCTCTGGCTGACGGCGAGCGTTCCCACGTTCCACAGACCAGTCAGCGGCGCGAACGAGCCCTGGCTCGCGGTGTGGCTCTGGTACACCGCGCCGGCGGGCAGCAGGTCGGTGACCTCGACGTTGGGCGCGGGGTCGCCGCCGTTGTTCGTGACGGTCACGTCGAACACCGCGTTCTGGCCGACGAACTGCGGTGCGGCGGTCTCAGACTTGGTGAGCGAGAGATCCGAGGTCGCGAGCGCCTGGATGTCGGTGCTGGTGCCCGAGCCCTGGTCGGTGGTGATGTCGACCGTGTTCGTGATGACCGTGGTCGGCTGCTGCCATGGGTTCGAGATCAGCACGCGGAACCGCACGAGGAGCGTCTCACCGGCCGGGATGTCGGGCACGCTGAGGCCACCCTCGTCGAGGGGGTACGCGGTGGCCGCCGGTGGTGCGAGGTCGTCGGCGACCGGCGTGATGGTGGTGCCGTCGTCGAGCACGGTGGAACCGGGCACGTAGGTCAAGCCCGCCATGAGGTCGTCGTCGACCACGACGCTGGTGAACTGGACGCCACCCGCGTTGCTGGCCATGAGCTCGTACTCGACCGTGTCCCCGGGGCCGAACTCGCCGTCACCACTGGTATCGACGGCGAGCGACGACGTCTTGTTCACGAGCATCGTCGCGGTCGGGATGACCGTGTACCCGGCGTCGAGCCCGGGCGAGCCAGTCGGCGCGGTGGTGGGGTCTTCACCCCAGGCCGCAGCCACCGCGGTGCCGTCGCACGTGTACACACGCGCGCCGGTCATCGAGTTGTCGCCCGAGTCGGTGATGCGCGTGGATGCGAGCGCGGCCACCGGGATCTCGAGGTCGTGCAGTCCGATGCAGTCGCCCGCCAGCGCACCGGTCGTGGGGTCGCCGTCGAAGTCGACGCTCAACGTGGTGGCCGCGAACGTGGTGGCCCACACCGGGTCGTACAAGGCGGAAGACGGGGGTAGATCGGACGCGCCGGGTGCCCAGCCGAGCACCACCTGCGTCGTGAGGATGTTGGCGGGCACGAGGGAGAAGCCCCAGTCGTAGGTGGAGCTCGAGTCGGTACCGCCGCCGGCGCCGCTCTGGGAGCCCATCGCGCCCACCGCGGTGAAGGTGGGGCCGCCCGAGGTGAACTGCACCGCCTCGCCGAGTGGCGTGACGAACTGGACGCTCGCTTCCGACGGGACATTGATGGTGCCCGAGCAGCTCGGGCAGGTGGGCGTCACGACGATGGCGCCGGGGTTGGGGTTGTAGAGATAGATGATCGTCTCTTGGTTGACCGCGCCGCTGCCGACCGGGTTCACGTAGGTGTTCGTGAGCAGACCGGAGGGGATGAGCGTGAAGAAGTGGCCTTCGTAGGTGGCGCCGACGTCGCCGGTGAGCAGGTGCACCTGGACCGGCTTGTTCGCCGTGATGCGCGCGCCCTCGTTCAGTCCACCGTTCACGAACATGGTCTCGCCGGCGTTGATCGTCTGGCTGAGCTCGAAGGTGCCGTTGTTGTCGGCGTCGACCTGCACGAGCGTGGTGTCGTTGGCCGCCATGATCGACGCGCCCGTGTACTCGAACGGCGGCGTGGTGAGCGGCGGGAGCGGCGTGTCCTGGCCGACCGGCACCACGTACGAAGTGCCGTAGCGCGACGTGTCAAATGCCGACACGACGCCCGCGAGCACACTGCCGATCGCCGTGGTCCAGCCGCCGGACGTCAACGCGAAGCCGCGTGTCGAGCCGACCTTGTCGCGCCCGTCCCAGCGAATCTCGGCCGGGTTGCGCGGGGTGGTGATGTCATTGCGGAGCACGAACACGTCGCCCGCGGTGAGCACGTCGCCCGCACACGTGGTGCAGACGGTGGAGGCGTCGCCGTTCAGCGGGTCGGCGTCGCCCCAGACCTCGGTGTCGGGCTGCACCGGGGTGTCGATGTCGGCTTCGTAGCCGTCTTCCCAGTGGTCGTAGTAGACGATGGCGCCGGTGCTGGCGGTGGTGATGCCGACGGTGAAGTCGAGGGTGGTGCCCGCGGCCGCGTTGAGCGTCTCGAACACGGTCTGCATCTCGTCGGACGGCAGGGGCACGTAGCCGAACATCGCGGCGGGCGGTCCGGCCGACGCCTTGTCGGAACCGGTCGTGATGATGGTGAGCATCGAGACGAGGATCGCGACGACGCCGAGCCCGGTGATCGTGGCGCTGGCGATGCGACGCGGTCGGCTCGCGTTGCGCAGACCGACCTGCTTGGTAGCCCCAGCCTGCCCTGAAGGTGCAGGTTGCTTGGCTCCAGGTTGCTTGGCTCCAGTTGGAGCGGTGCCTCCCATTGCGTCCCGTATCGCCCCTGTTGGCCACGCTGCGGCGCCGTAACGGACGGCTGAGTCGTGTTCGACCCAACCGACGGCGCCCGCCCGGCCCTAGGAGAGAGGTATCGGCCGTGGGTAAAGGGGCTTGAGGGGAGCCTGCGCCCTGGGCTGGGAGGTCCTGGGCGGGAGATCCAGGGGCGGGCTGACGATCCGATGCAGCCGAGAAATCGCGCGGAAGACCTCCAGAAAGCATCGACCGTGCGACGATGGTGTTCCCGTGGGCATCGGGGACCGGGCCGACTCTGGAGCAATCCTCTCTATGTCTATGACTGATGTGCCTATGACTCATGTACCGATGACTGACGTGCGTCAGGCTCGACCGATCCGACGGCTGGTGGCGATTGTCGGGATCGGCGTGATGGCCGCGGTGCTCTCCGCCTGTGGCCCGACACCGGCGCCCGGGCCCGCATCGGGAATCGTCGGCCACATCAACGCGCAGCGCGCGGCGAACGGCCTCGCTCCGGTCATGGAGGACGGCGGGCTCGCGGCCTACGCAAGCAATTGGGCTGGCTACCTGTCGACGATCGGCGCGCTCCAGCACCAAGGCCTTGGTGTGCCCGGATGGCGCGCGATGGGCGAGACCCTGCACCAGGGCGCGTGCGGTCAGGGTGACGCCGAAGTCGTCGCCGCGTGGATGAACTCTCCGCCGCACCGGGCGATCCTCCTGTCGCGCGCGTACTCGCGAGTGGGAGTGGCGAGCGTGTGCAGTGCCGACGGGCGCGCTTGGTCGGTCGCCGACTTCGGCGGCTGACCCTCCGCCACTGCCACATCCACTCAGGTCATCCATCACGAGCCGTCCGGCGGATCGGGCCCGGCACCGGGTGGGACGAGGTTCCAGCGCTGCGCTTCGCCGGTGACCTCCCAGCCCTGGTTGGTCTTGAGGTCGTGGTGGTACCAGCAGATGCGCCAGAGGTTGTCG
>JANOHN010000282.1:0-40381 GCA_031406505.1 Acidimicrobiia bacterium
TGGAAGAAGCGGTCATCGAGTCAGCCGAAGAGTGCCCCGGAGAGTGCATCTTCATCGAAGTCGACTAGCGCGCCGCCGCGCAAGCGGCGGCGTTTCGCAACACACCGGCCCGGGCAGCGCCCGGGCCGAGTCGCGTCTACCCGACCAAGCACGGTCCCGTCGACACTGCGGTGGTTGCGCCGGCGTCGATTGCGTTGCTGATGCTGCGTTCGATCTCGGCGCGAGTGAGGGCGTACCCGGTGTCGACATCAGCCGGGTTCACTGCAAACGCGAGACCGACAACTCGACCCTGCTGATCGAAGAGCGCGCCTCCCGAGTCACCGGGTTCGAGCTCCGCCGCGAGCAACAGCACGTCGCGCACAACCTTGGTGCTCCGGGAGATGTCGTTGCCCTCGGCCCGGATCTTCTGGGCGATTCGCGCCGGCGACTCTCGGAGCGCGCCGCCACCGGGATACCCGATCACCGCGCCCGAGGAACCCACCTCGGCGTTGGCGCGCTCAAGTGCGTCGAGATCGAGACCCGGGACGCGCAACACTGCGAGATCTTGCTCCGCGTCGAAGAACACGACGACGGCATCGAGGCTCCGGCCATCGAGTGGGAGTACCGAGGTGGCCGACTCACCCGCGACGACGTGGGCGTTCGTGACCACGAGGTTGTCGGCCGCAGCGAATCCACTTCCCTGCTGGATGAGGTCACACGCGCGCCCCTCCACCTTCACGACCGATCTCGAGACGCGGGCAGCGATATCGGCTGGAAGCCCGGTCGATGGCGCAGGGCCCGGGTCCTCTTGGCGATCGTGGAGGTTGAACACGTCGGGGAACGGAGCCGCCGACACCTCTTGGCCGAGCTCCACGAACGAGTCTGGAGGTTCCGGACCGTACCGATCGACCGCGCGCACGATCGCCGATCCGCTCGCGGCGCGCGCGGGCCAGCCGGGTGCGTTCGCCAACGCCGGGAGGAGCAACCACACCCCGACGAGCACGGCAAACGCGCCAGCCGCGGCTCCGGAGACTCGATCCACCGCCCCCAAGAGGCTCCTCGCCGCGAGGTGGCGACGTAGCAGCGACCCGAGCGCGACGCCAAGGGTCTGGCCGATGACCGACATGATGAACAGGAACGCGAGCGAGCCGAGCAAACGCGTCTCCGGCGACGAACCTTCGAGCGCGTTCGCCACGTCGCCGACGAAGTTCGCACCGACCACGATGCCGACCGCGAGCCCGAGCCACGAAAGTGCGCGCGCCGCGAGTCCGTATCGGTAGCCCGCGTATCCAGCGCCCAACGCGAAGAGCGCGACGGCGGCGTCGAGCCAGTTCACCCGCTCGGAACGAGCAACCGCGCACAGGTGAGAAAGCCGGTGTGCGCGACCATCCGGTGATCCGGCCGTACCGACTGACCCTCGACGTGCCACGTACGGTGGAGAACTTCGAGCGTCTGGGCCATCCCGAACGGCGACCCTTCGAGCTCTTCACGCAAGCGGGCAACCTGCCCGATCGTCGGGAGGTACGAGACGAGGATCCCACCCGGTCGCAGCGCGCGTTCGGCGTGCTTCACTACCTGCCACGGCTCCGGCAGGTCGAGGATGACGCGATCGATGCCGTCTTCGTCGATCCCGGCGTAGACGTCGCGGACCTGAACCTCCATCGGCACATCGGCGCCGAGCAGACCTTCCACATTCCGCCGCGCGCGGTCGGCAAAGTCGTCGCGGATCTCGTAGCCGATCAGCCTTCCGGTGGGTCCGATCGCTCGCAGCAGCGCCATGCTCAGCGCGCCCGAACCGACGCCTGACTCCAGCACAGTTGCGCCAGGGAACACGTCGCCGAGCACGAGGATCGGCCCGAGGTCCTTGGGATAGATGACCTGCGCGCCGCGCGGCATCTCGAGCACGTACTCGGCCAAGGTGGGTCGCACGGCCACCAGTCGCGCGCCAAGACTGCTGCGAACCGTGATTCCCTCGGGCTGGCCGATGAGGTCGTCGTGGCGGACGACTCCCGTGTGGAGATGCAGCTCGCCACCGATCGCGAGCGTGACCAGGTGGCGACGACGTTTGGCGTCCACCATCAACACGCGATCCCCCGCGGCCAGCAACCCGAGCACGGGTGCCTAGCGCGCTTCGTCGATTGAGATGCCTGACGCGCGTGCACGCAGCCGGCAGAAGGCACAAACGTCGCCCGTCGTCGGGCTCCCGCATTCCGAACACGCGCCGAGGTCGTCGCGCTCCTCGACCGCAACCGTCGCGAACTGCGGCTGCGCGCGTTCGAGGAATCCGAAGAGGAACGAGGCCTTCGAGCCCGGTGAGCGATCCTCGAGGGCGTTCAGCACGTCCTTGTAGCCGAGATGGCGGTTGCCTTCCGCCATCGGGCACTCCTCCACTTGGTAGTCGATGCCTTGCAGCACGCAGTACGCGGCCATCTCGCGCTCACCGAGCCGCACGAGCGGCTTCACCTTGCGCGCGAAACCCGGTGCCGCGGGGAGCACCGGGTGCTGGCGACCGAGATAGCCGGTCTCCCACCGCAGCACGTTCCCGAGGAGGACGGCAGCCTCGTCGTCGAGGTTGTGTCCGGTCGCCACCACGTCGTAGCCATGGTCGCGCGCGAAGGAGTTGAACACGTGTCGCTTCGAGAGTCCGCACGCGCCACACGGCGCGCGTCGCGTGACTTCCGCGGCCACCGGGACGGTGAAGCCCAGGTCATCTTGAAGATCGACCTCATGCAGCTTCAAACCCCGTGCGCCGGCGTAGTCCCGCACGAACCGCACCGACTCGTCGGAGTACCCACCGATGCCGAGTCCGAGATACAACCCATCCACCTCGTACTCCAGCCCCACCAGCAGGTCCCAGAGCGCGAGCGAGTCCTTGCCGCCTGACACGGCAACCACGATCCGATCGCTGGGCTCGACCATTCGGTGGTCGTGGATGGCCCGGCGCACCTGCTCCTGGCAGTGCACGAGGAAGTGGTCTCGGCAGAAGCCGGCATTGTGGCGGCGGATGTCGATGACGGCCGGCCCACGGCACACGCGGCACTTCACGGCCGCGCCCCGCCCGAAATTACAGGTCGGATCTCGACGTCGGCGGTGTCGTCGAGGCGTGCGTCGCGCGTCACGAGCTCGTCGCCGACGATGACCAAGACCGATTCGGGGTTGAGGTCGAGTCGTTGCAGGAGGGTCGCCACGGTGCACGATCCGCTGATCTCGAGCTCGCGCCGCGGGTTCCGCAGCAGGATCTTCATCTCAGTCGCGCTCGCACTTGGGAAAGGCTACCGGCGGGTGCGCGTGGCTCCGCGACGGTCGGCGTCCCGCTTCACGGTGCCGATCTCGATCCGTTGACCCGGCTTCACCTCGGACACGAAGAGAGTCTCCGGCGGTTCGGTGAGCAAGCGCCGGGCAATGCCCACGGCCGCGGCGGTCATGCCGACATAGAGCCATCCGCGCGACCCCTCGACGAGCCCACGACGGAGCCCCGTGCGCACGAGGCGCCCGACGATCGGCCGCATCAGCGAGCCATCAGACGCGACGCACTTCCACGATGGTCCGGCGTCGACGCCCGCGCCGTCGGCCGAGCACGTACGCGATCCCGATCGCGCCGACGGCTACGAGCGCGCCGGTCGCCTTGCCCACACCGCGAGCTGCATCGGCGCCGACTTGGGTTCCGCCCTGCACGGCGCGGAACTTCGCCTCGAGATCGTCACGCGTGATCGGTCGCGACGCGCTACCCGGTTTGCTCATGACTTCTTCTCCTTGCGTTCCTTGCGCTCGCGACGCGACTGACGTGCGGTCCATGTGACCGCGCCGGCCACGAGCAGCAAGAGGAACGTGATGCCGTACGGAGCCCACGACCAGTCCCCCGCGAACGTGTCGCCGGTTTCAGTCTGCAACGCGCGCAGCGCTCCGACACCGAGGAGCAACGATCCCAGCCCCAAGAGCAAGGCGCCGGCGATGCCGAAGCCCACGTAACGGCCGAGCTGGCGGAGCGGGACGACCGTCTCCTGCTTGACGTAGCTGACCACGAGATCCCGAAGCTCGAGGATGAGCTGCGGAAGCGGCGCGCTGGGCGCGTCGGATGCCGCGTCAGTGGTATCGGCCATCGCGGTCGAGTCTACGGTTCCGAGCCGGCTGCGGCCGAGGCCGGTCGTGGAACGAGCGTGTCGGCCGGTGGTGCGTCGGGAAAGGTGGCGATGATCGTTGCGACTTGCCCTCGTAGCCCGATGCCGCCGTTCTCGGTGAAGCTCCCGTTCGCGATGAACGCGAAGCGCAACGGACGTCCAACGTCGATCAACCCGACGAGCCCGGTGACGCCGTCCAGCGACCCGGTCTTGCCGCGGAGCGTGCCTTCGAGCACGGTTCCGTCGAGCTGGTCGATGAGCGTGCCCGACTGACCCGCGACCGCCAGTCCGCTCCAGAGCGCCGCGAACTCGGGCTCCGCACCGAGATCGAGGGTGGCGCCGAGCAACTGACACGTGACCCGATTCCCCCGATCGAGGCCCGAGCCGTCGACGAGCTGGACGCTCGTGATCGGGAGGCCGAGCTCGGCGAGCTTGGCCGTGATCGCTTGCGTGCCCGCCACCGTCGTGCCCTGCTGCGCGACCTGGAACCCGATCTCGCGCGTGAGGAGCTCGGCACCGAGGTTGTCGCTCGCGGTGAGCACCTCGCTGACCATCGCAGTCATCGGAGGGGACTCGACCTTGGCGATCTCGACCGATCCGGCTGGGGCAGCACCGCGCGACGGCGCCTTCCCAACGGTGACGCCGCGAGCAGCAAGCAGCCGCGCGAGCTCCGAGGCAGCGAACACGGCCGGGTCCGGAACCGGGATCGGAGTCGGGCGTAGCTGGCTGAAGCCGCCGTTCACCGTGAGTGCGCTGAGCGGGCCTACCTGACCTTCGGTGCGGTAGCTGTCCTTCCACGTCGGCAGGTAGCGCAGTGTCTCGTACCGCGAGTCGTCGCCCACGATCCCACCCGGGATGCGTTGTACGCCCGCGGCGACGAGTGCATCCGCCAACGTGGCGAGCGGCGTGATCGGGAGGCCACGCAGCTCGAGCACCTCTTCACGCTGCACCTGCGCCTCCGGTGTCATCAGCAGGAAGTCGCCGCCGCCGACTAGCCAGAGCTTTTCGACCACACCGTTCTGCGGCGCGGCAGCCGCAACGGCGCGCGTCTGGAGGTGGGAGTCGGGGCCGAGCACCTCCAACGCAACTGCTGCGGTGATCAGCTTCTCGGTCGACGCCGGAACGAAGGGTAGATCCGCGGCCCGCGTCGCGAGCGGTGCACCGCCCTCATCGACCACAAAGCACGCGTCGACGCCGGGAACCGCCGCGTCGAGCGCTGCTTGCAGGCGTTGCGCACCCACCGCGTCGACAATCGGCTGCGGGACGCGCCGCGGCGACCAGAACGGCGTCCCAACCTCGCCACGATCAATCGTGGCGACGGCATCATCGCCTCGCAGCATCGCCACCGCGACGCACGCGACAGCTGCGACCACCAGGAGCACCGAAATTACGCGAGGTGCCCTCACGCAAGCCCTCTCCGTTCACGGTGCCGCGCATATCGCCAAAGATGCTCGAGCGCGTCGACCGCGCGGTGCGCTGACTGGTAGCAGAGCCGACCCGTGTCTCGCACTGTGCGTGGTCCGGCATTCGCAGGATCGGCGAAGGCAAGCTCCGTCGCCGTGAGGACCGGCTTCCCGGTCGCTGCACTCGCATCAGCAGCTGCCTGCGCAAACCGTTCGTCCTGGCGTTCGTGATACGCCACGATCCGCTCGAGTCCCTCGTCGGGCCAGAAGCGCCCGGTGCGCATGAGCCGCGCTTGGTTCGACTGGATGCCGAGCCCCAGGTAGATCACCGCGTCGACCCCGTCATGACCGGCTACGAGCTCCAGCACCTCCGGAATCGTGTCGCGTGTCTCACCGCCGGCAAAGTCGATGGGATTGCTCCTGCTCCAACGAGGTGGGAGCCGTTGGTCGATCTCCTCGCGCAGATCATCAGGGAGCGCCGCCAGCTCGAGCTCGGAGCCGCTGATCGCGTCGGCGGTCACAACTCCCCACCCGCCGGCAGTCGTCACGACTGCCACTCTCGGGCCGCGCGGCAACGGTTGCGTCGCGAACGTCGCGGCTGCGTCGAACGCCTCTTCAACTGTTCCTGTACGAGTGATGCCGGCTTGGCGACACATGCCATCGAAGACTCGCTCATCGGTGGCAAGGGCACCGGTGTGCGATGAGGCAGCGCACGCGCCACCACCCGTCACACCACCCTTGAGGAGCACGAGCGGCTTGTGGGTGGTCACCGCGCGTGCACGGTCGAAGAATGCCCGCCCGTCGGCAACGCCTTCGACGTATGCGAGCGCAACGCGAGTCTCCGGGTCCGTTCCGTAGTACTCGAGGAAGTCGGGAACCGTCACGGACGCGGCGTTCCCAGCCGATACGGCGCGGCTCACACCTACGCCCGTGGCGACGGCGAAGTTCTGGAAGGACGACACGAAGTTGCCCGACTGGCTCGCGATGCCGATGCCCCCTCGCGGTGGATACGGGGCGACGATCTGCGCGCATAGATTCACCGGCGTCGACACGGCACCCTGGCCGTTCGGGCCGACGAGCAGCACGCCGAGGGACTCCGCGACTTCGACGAGCTCTTGCTCGGCGGCACGCCCTGCGTCACCGGCCTCGCCGTATCCCGCCGACGTGACGAAGGCTGCGCGGGCGCCCCGCGCGGCACACGACCTGAGCAGCTCGACGTTCGCTGCTGCCGGCGTGCACACGAAGACGAGATCGAACACCGCGTCCGTCGGCAGCTCGGCGACCGACCGTGCCATCTGGATGCCGAGCACCTCACCACCCTCAAGGTTGGTGCCGTACACCGTGCCGCAGTAGCCCTGCGTGAGGATGTTGTGAAGCGCGACGAAGCCGAACTTGCCGGGATGATTTGAGACGCCCGCAACGAGCACGCCGCGCGGCTCGAACAACGCGCGAAAGCCCTCATTGGTGTGCACGGCGCTCACGCTGCGTCTTCAGAGAGTGCGACCAGCGCGTCGACCGCGATCGGCAATCCATCGACGATCAGGAGCGGGTTCACGTCGACCGATGCAACATCCGGCCGCGCTGCGGCAAGGTTGGAAAGACTGACAAGCACCCCAGCAGCCGCGTTCCGATCGAGTGCAACCTCACCGCGCACCGACCCGAGCAACGCCTGGCCGTCCAGCGCATCGAGCATCTCGTACGCATCGGTCATCTCGATCGGCACGAGCGCGAACGCGACGTCGGCGACAGCTTCCGCGTGGATGCCGCCGATGCCGACCATCACGCACGGACCGAACTGGGGGTCACGGTGGATGCCGGCGATGAGCTCGCGAGCGCCCTTGAGCATCGGTGCCACGATCAACTTCACGTCGCCATCGTCCGGGCGGGCTGCATCGAGCAGCTCGGTTGCCGCGGTCTCCACATCGGTGGTGTTCGACAGCGCCAGGCGCACGAGACCCCGCTCGGTCTTGTGGGCGATCCCCTCACCTGCGAGCTTCACCACGACTGGGAAGCCGAGTTCCTCGGCCGCGACCACTGCTTCCGACGGGCTCGAGACCACTCGGTCAGGCGCGATCGGCACACCGAAGTCTGCGACCAAGCGCTTCGAATCCGGTTCGCTGAGGGTGCGCCCCACGATGGGCCGGCCCTCAGACAGCGCGCTCGTGGGCGCGCCAGAACTCGTCGCGAAGCACGCGCTTGAGCAGCTTTCCGGAATCAGTGCGCGGGAGCTCGTCGCGAACTTCGAATCCGCGCGGGCGCTTATAGCCCGCCAGCCGGTCGGCGACGAACCGATGCAACTCGTCCGGATCGAGCGTCGTACCCACCTTCGGCTGGACGATCGCGTACACGCTCTCGCCCCACTCGTCGTCGGGGATCCCGAAGACTGCGACATCGAGCACATCAGAGTGCTCGTAGAGCACCGCTTCGATCTCAGCCGGGTAGATGTTCACCCCGCCTGAGATGATCATGTCCTTCTTGCGATCGCAGATGTGCACGTATCTCTCGTCGTCGACGTACGCAACATCGCCGACCGACTTCCACTCGCCGCCGCTCAGCTCGGACAACTGCTCGTCAGTCCGGTGGTACCCGTCCATCGCGAGGCGTGTGCGGATGAAGAGCTCACCCGGCTCGTTGGTCGCTGCTTCCTCACCGTCGTCCCGCATGATCCTCACTTCGATGGGGCCATACGTCGTGCCACACGAGCCGGGCTTGCGGAGCTGGTCGCCGGGCTTGAGCACGGTCACCACACCTAGCTCGGTCGAGCCATACACCTCGTACAGGAACCCATCGCCGAGCTTCGCGATGATCTCTTGCTTCAACGCGTACGGAACGGGTGCGGCGTTTGCAACGAGCGATCGCATCGTCGACATGTCGGCGTGCGCCAACTCGTCATCCGGAAGGCTCACGATCCGCTTCAGCTGGGTGGGTGCCGTGAACGTATTCGTGATCCCGTGCTCCTTCACGAGTCGGATCCACGCGATCGGATCGAACTTGCGCAGCACGACGACCGGGCACCCCAAGGTGTGATTCAACGACGCCCACGCCAACGGCCCCGAGTGGTAGAGCGGGCCGGTCGTGAGGTGGACCTCTTCGCGCGGCCGGAGCCCGATCTCGCTGATGAGCATGAGAACCGTCTCGGCATCGGTCTGTGTGCGGAGCGCGCCCTTGGGTTTCCCGGTGGTTCCCGACGTGTAGATCATCGCGGAGCCCGCGCTCGCGTCGGACGTGGCTTCAGGCTCGTGCGTCGGCTGGCCCGCGAGCGTGTCGCTCCACGAGCGGAACCCGGCGGGCACCTCGCCACCGAACACGATCACGTCGCGAACCTTCGGGAGCTGGTCACGCACGGTCGCCAGCAGCGGTGCCTGCTCGGCATCGATCACGATCAGGGTCGCGTCCGAGTTATCGATGACGTACGCCATCTCGTCGGCCGTGAACCGATACGACAACGGAACGGCAACGAGCAACGCCTTGCGCGCGGCATGGATCGTCACCAGCACCTCGAGTGAGTTCGGTCCGCACCACACGAGCCGCTCGCCGGCTTGCGCGCCCAACGAGCGCATCGCGTGCGCGAGCTGATTCACCAGCGCGTCGAGCTCGGCGAACGTGGTCACCGAGGGACGCGAGCCGCCTGCTGCGTCAACGATGACCGCAGGGCTCGCCCCGATCGAGGCAGCGTGCATCGTCAATGGATCAGGCACCGTCGCTGTGCTCCCCGCTCGCTCTTGGTGTGCCCACTCGCGCCGTGAAGCAGTACGTCTGTCGCAAGGGCGCCGGTAGCCTACGCCGGTGGCTGCGACGACCGTGCTCGCGGCCGAGTTGTGCGCCCCAGGCCCGCCGCGCACAGGTTGGATCGCCGTGCAGGACGGTCTCATCCAGGAAGTCGGCGAAGATCGCTGCCCGAATGGCGCGCTCGACCTCGGTGACTGCGTGCTCGCGCCGGGATTCATCGATCTCCAGATCAATGGAGTCGCGGACGTTGACTTCTCGACGGCGACACCGGAGCAATGGGTTCGCGCGTGCGACGTCCTCGCGCAACACGGGGTCACGGCGATCTGCCCGACATTCGTGACTGCGCCACTGGCCACGTACGACGACATGCTCACGAACGCAGACGTCGCCCGCAAAGCAGCGGTAGCCGACCCCAGCGCACCTGCGATCGTCGGTGTGCATCTCGAAGGTCCGTTCCTCGGCGGCGCGCCGGGGGCTCATCCGATCGAACTACTGCGAGCGGCCGACGCCGACTGGCTCGCGCAACAGGTGCACGCGCACCCCGACCTAGTTCGGATCGTGACCCTTGCTCCCGAAGCCGACCCCGACTTCGCGACCATCCGCATGTTGCACACCGCTGGCGTGCTGATCGCGCTGGGTCACTCCACCGCGTCGTACGACGTCGCGGTCGCAGCAACCGACGCCGGGGCGTCGCTCGTCACGCACCTCTTCAACGGCATGGGTCCGCTCCATCATCGCGAGCCAGGCCTCGCCGGCGCGGCACTCGACGACGACCGACTGACGCCCACCTTGATCGCCGATCTCGTCCACGTGCACGCCGCGGCACTGCGGCTTGCGATCGCGCGCAAGCCCAACATCGCGCTCGTGAGCGACGCGGTCGCGACATCAGATGGCAACGCTGGTCGCGACGCGGTGTGGATGCCCGATGGGCGACTCGCGGGGGCAACCGCATTGCTGGACCGCGCCGTGGCGAACGTGGTCGGACTGGGCATTGCCATCGAACGGGCGATCACGATGGCGTCCACAATTCCCGCGGCGCTCCTCGGACTGCACGATCGTGGTCGTATCGTCGCCGGTGCCCGTGCTGACCTCGTCGCACTCGATGCGACGTCGCTTGCCGTGCGCTCCACTTGGATCGCGGGCGCCCAGGTCGGCCATCGATCCCCGATCTAGCGTGGCCGTGTGAACCGCTACGCGTCAGCACTGTCGCGCCATCCCCTCGCATCACACGTGGTCGGTGAGACGGCCGGCTCAGTCATGGAGCAACTCGACGGGGACGATCCCGACCTTGTTGTGTGCTTCTCGTCGCCGCACTTCGTCGGGGCGATGGACGACCTCATCCACGCGCTGCGAGAGCTCTTGGCGCCTCGCGTCCTGCTCGGCGCTACTGCGGTGTCCATCATCGGCGGCTCGGAAGAAGTGGAGGAGGCACCCGCGTTCTCGATGTTCGCGGCATGCCTTCCCGGCGCCGAGCTCACACCGGTCTCGCTCACGACGGAGCAGACCCCCGACGGGCCCGCGGTCGTCGGGTGGCCCGACCTCCCGGGCGACCCGACCACCTTGCTGCTGCTCGCGGACCCGTTCACGTTCCCGATCGACGGGCTCCTCCGGCGCCTCGACACCGACCGACCGGGGTTGAACATCATGGGTGGTGCCGCGTCGGCCGCCATGCACCCGGGCGGGAACCGACTCGTGCTCGACGGCGACGTGCGTGAGCACGGAGCGGTCGGCGTGTTCCTCGACGGAGTCGACGTCCGACCGGTGGTGTCGCAGGGTTGCCGACCGATCGGCCAGCCGTTCGTGGTCACTCGCGCGCAGAGCAACTTCGTGGAAGAGCTCGGAGGCCGCCCGGCGCTCGAGCGCTTGCGTGAGCTGGCCGAGGGCCTCGACGAGCAGGAGCAAGAGCTGGTCCGGCGCGGGCTGCACCTGGGCGTCGTCGTGAACGAGCACCAGTCGGCCTTCGGGCGCGGCGACTTCCTCGTCCGCAACATCGTCGGCGCCGACCGCTCGTCGGGCGCGCTGGCCGTCGGTGATCAGGTGTCTGTCGGCCAGACCGTGCAGTTCCAGGTGCGCGACGCGGCCGCCGCCGACGAGGATCTTCGCTCCCTCCTCACCGACACCACGGCCTCGGCGGCGCTGGTGTTCACATGCAACGGGCGCGGGCAGCATCTCTTCGGTACACCCAACCACGACGCTGGTGTCGTCGCCGAGCTCTTGGGGCCGATCCCCGCGGCTGGAGCCTTCTGCGCGGGAGAGATCGGGCCGATCGGCGGCCGCAACTTCCTGCACGGCTTCACCGCCAGCCTCGCCCTGTTCCCCTGAGGCGAGGATCGGGTTCGAAGGCTCGGAGACGTCCGTACCCCGCAAGTCCCGTACTGCCGACGGTCGCGGCCATAGTTGTGGCCGGATCAGGCGAGCGTTCCCGAAGCGACGGCACCGGGTATTCCGGGGTCGAGCGAAGCGCGACCATGAAGGAGGGTTCCGTGGCGGCAGCGGACCTGGAGCAACGCAGTATCGACGTCGTACGCGGACTCGCGATCGACGCCGTCCAACAGGCGAACTCCGGGCATCCCGGCACGCCCCTTGCGCTCGCGCCACTCGCGCACGTGTTGTTCACGCGCATCATGCGCTATGACGCGAGCGCTCCCGACTGGCCCGACCGCGATCGCTTCGTGCTCTCGGCGGGGCACGCGTCGATGCTCCTCTACGCCATGTTGTACGTCACCGGCTTCGGTCTCGAGCTCGACGATCTCCGCTCCTTCCGTCACTACGGATCGCTCACACCGGGCCACCCGGAGTACCCCCACACGCGCGGTGTAGAGGTCACGACCGGCCCTCTCGGTCAGGGCTTCGCGAACGGCGTCGGCATCGCCCTCGCCGAGGCGAACTTGCGCGCCCGGTTTGGTCCCGAGGTCACGGATCACCGGGTGTTCGCGATCTGCTCCGACGGCGACCTCGAAGAGGGCATCAGCCACGAAGCCGCGTCGCTCGCCGGCCACCTCAGGCTCGGTCGACTCGTCTACGTCTACGACGACAACCACATCTCGATCGACGGCCCCACCGAGCTCTCGTACTCCGACGACGTGCCCAAGCGGTTCGAGGGATACGGCTGGCACGTAGTCAAGCTCGGTGAGGTTGCGAACGACCTCGACGCACTCGAAGCCGGCTTGCGCGAAGGGATCGCGGAGGACGGGCGCCCAAGCTTGGTGATCCTGCGCAGCCACATCGGGTGGCCGTCGCCGAAGTACACCGACACCGCGTTTGCTCACGGGAACGCGCTTGGCGAAGACGAGGTCGCCATCATCAAGGAGATCTTGGGGCTCCCGGTCGACGAGCCGTTCTTCGCGCCCGACGATGTGCTTGCGTTCTACCGGGACGCGGGCGTCCGCGGAGCTGCTGCACGCGGCGAGTGGGAGCTACGCCGCGCCGCACTGCGCACTGGCGAGGCAAACCTCGCCGACGAGTACGACGCGTGCCTCGAGTCGCGCGGTCTCCCAGGCTGGGAAGCGAAGCTGCCGACCTGGTCGCCGGGTGAGCAAGTCGAGACGCGCAAGGCGTGCTCGGCCGTGCTCGACGCCATCCTCGATGTGGTGCCTGGCATCTTGGCCGGAGGCGCCGACCTCACGGGGAACACCGGCACGGAGCTCAAGGGTGCACCCGTGATCGCGACCCAGGACTTCGGCGGGCGTCAGGTCCACTGGGGTGTTCGTGAGCACGCGATGGGAAGCATCCTCAACGGCATGGCCGTGAGCGCGACGCTTCCGGTCGGTGGCACGTTCTTCTGCTTCTCCGACTACATGCGTCCGGCGGTCCGACTCGCTGCGCTCTCGGGGTACAAGTCGGCCTTCGTGTGGTCCCACGACTCGATCGGCCTCGGCGAGGACGGCCCCACCCACCAGCCCATCGAGCACCTCGCATCGTTGCGGGCGATGCCCGGGCTGCGCCTCATCCGACCCGCCGATGCCAACGAGGTTGCCCAGGCCTGGCGCGTCCACATCGACGGTGACGGCCCCACGGCGATCATCCTCACGCGCCAGAAGGTGCCGGTACTCGAGGGAACTGCTGAGCGCGCCCGCGGCGGCGTTCCCGCGGGTGCGTACACCTTGGTCGACGAGGACCGAGCCGAGCTCGAGCTCGTGCTCATCGGCACTGGGTCCGAAGTCTCGCTCTGTGTCGGAGCACGTGATGTGCTCACGGCGGAAGGAATCTCGACTCGAGTCGTGTCCATGCCGTCGTGGGACCTCTTCGAGCAGCAAGCCGGTGAGGATCGTCACCGTGTCTTGCCGCCCGACATCCCGACGCTGGCTGTCGAGGCTGGTTCGCGCTTCGGCTGGGATCGCTATGCCGACGACGTGGTCGGCATCGACCGGTTCGGCGCGTCGGGCCCGATCGAGGTGCTCATGAAGGAGCTCGGCTTCACGGTCGAACACGTCGTCGAGCGCGCCCACGCGCTCCTCGGCCGGTAAAGAGAACGCGAGAGAGAAGAGACACGCCATGACGTCAGACATCGCACGACTCAATACCTTCGGGCAGAGCCCCTGGTACGACAACCTGGCGCGCGCGCTGCTCCAAGACGGTGGGCTGCGCAAGCTGATCGAAGACGATGGGATCCGCGGTGTCACCTCGAACCCAACCATCTTCGAGAAGGCGATGGGGACTGGCGACGCGTACGACGACGGGTTGAAGGAGTGCGAGAGCGCCGGCCTCGGGATCGAGGACTCGTATTGGCGCCTCGTGACCGAAGATGTTGCGAAGGCTGCCGATCTGCTCCGCCCGCTGTACGACTCGACGCGCGGCGCGGACGGCTTCGTATCGATCGAGGTCTCACCTGATCTTGCGCACGACACAGATGGCACGTGTGCACAAGCGAAGGAGCTGTTTGGTCAGCTCGGACGACCCAACGTCATGATCAAGATCCCCGCGACTGCCGAGGGGCTCGCGGCGATCACCGCCACGATCGCCGAGGGCATCAACGTCAACGTCACGCTGATCTTCGGCCTCAAGCGGCACGCGGCCGTGATCGACGCCTACCTCAAGGGCCTCGAACAGCTCGTGGCCAACGGTGGCGATCCGAGCAAGGCATCGTCGGTTGCGTCCTTCTTCGTGAGTCGGGTCGATACCGAGACCGACCGACGACTCCCTGAAGGACATCCGCTGCGCGGCAAGGCCGCGGTTGCGAACGCCAAGCTTGCGTATCGCCTCTTCATCGACTCGTTCGTCGGCGCGCGATGGGACGCGCTCGTGGAGCAGGGTGCCCGCCTCCAGCGACCGCTCTGGGCTTCCACCTCAACGAAGAACCCCGCGTACCCACCCACGCTCTACATCGACGATCTCATCGGGAAGCACACGGTGAACACGTTGGCTCCTGCCTCTATCGACGCGCTGCACGACGGGCAGGCGACACTCGAAGCCGACACGGTCGAAGCCGATGTCGAGGCGGCGCAGCGCGTCATCGCCGAGCTCGGCGACGCCGGCATCGACTTCGAGGACGTGACCGACACGCTGGAACGTGAGGGTGTCGCGTCGTTCTCGGCCAGCTTCCACGACGCGTTCAACACCCTCGAGAAGAAGCGCGCCGAAGTAGCGGGTTAGCCCCGATCAGCCAGCGCCGCGGCTGCTTGTAAGTGGGCGGCGATGTCGTCGAGCGTTGCGTGCGCATTGATCCCGCTCGGGTTGGGCATCACGTAAGCGGGCACACCGCCGAAGCCGTTGGGCTGCTCCCCCGCCTTCGCTTTCGGATCCACCGCGGCGCGCCAACCCGCGAATCCGACGAAGCACACGGCTCCGGGGCGCAACCACTCGACCAGGCGCTCGACCCGAGCGACACCTTCGATGTAGTCCGCCTTCGTGAGCACGTCGGCGCTCCTCGTGGCGCGCTTGCACAGGTCGGTCATCCCGATCCCATGCACGCGAAGCGCGTGCATGGGATCGCGGTCACTCGACACGATGCCCGCAGCGAGCGCCGCAGGCCAGAAGCGGTTGCCGGGCCGGGCGAAGCCGATCCCTGCGTCGGCTGCGTACACGCTGGGGTTGAGCCCGCAGACGAGCAGTCGCATGTCGGCGTCGACGAAGTCGGGCAGCGTCTGCGCGCGGGATGCGCGCACCGTCAGCCAATCACCACCGTCGTGCGTCACCTCGCTCACGGAGAACCCCGCGCCGACGAACACGTCGCGCAGCGGCTCGGCTTGCCACTCGGCGAAGAAGCGGCCTGCGAAGTCGTCGTCAGGGATCGCACCCTCATTCGTCCCCCAGCGGAAGGTGAACGCAGCCGGCGCGTCGACCGCGAGTGTTCGGTGCAGCTCCATCAGGGCCCATGGCAGTCGGGTGCGACGCACGTGCAGATAGCTCGCGCGCGCCCACACGCCACCGATCGAACCGCGGCGGATGGGGAGCGTCTCGAGATCCGACTGCACACACCACGCGTCCGGCGCGATCTCGCGCGCAAGTTCGAGCATCGCCCGCGCGGCATCGAGCGCGACCACCGGACGCCCCAGGTATGCGAGGTGCTTGCCGGCTCCGCAGCCAACGTCCATCCGTATGCCGTCCGGCGCGACCGCTTCGCCGATCGCCTGCGCAAGCTCGGGGGCGCGCGTCGGCCGCCGGTCGCGCCACTCCTCGGCGTGCGCCTCATACACGGCGACCGTCTCGCGATCCATGAGCCGTATCATCCTTCAGGTGCAAGGCACGCTTGAAGTCGTACCTGACGTTGCCCAGCGGTTCGCCGCGCTCGTTGCTGCTGAAGCACCCGCTTCCATCGCCCTCTCGGGTGGTGACACCGCACGCCGTTGCTACGAGCTGCTCGCCACGGCCGGCGTGGACTGGTCCACGGTCGACGTGCTCTTCGGTGACGAACGCTGGGTACCAGTAGACGATCCCGACTCCAACGAGGGCATGGCGCGGATCTCGTTCCTCGACCAGGTTGGACCCCATGCCGTCCACTCTCTTCGCCACGCCGGCGATACTCCGGTAGCCGCCGCTGACGCGTACGACCGCCTCGTCCGCGACTCGGCCCCGATCGGGCTCGTGCACCTGGGTCTCGGACCCGACGGGCACACCGCGTCGCTGTTTCCGGGCTCCCCTGCGCTGGACGAAGCCGACCGCCTCGCAGTCGCGACTGCCGACGACCTCCATCCGCACGAACGCCTGACACTCACCCTCCCGGGCATCGCCCACGCGCGTCTCGTCGTCTTCACGATCTCAGGAGTGGAGAAGCGCGAGGCGTTCGCCCGGATCCGCGCGGGCGACGCCGCATCACCGGCGGCTCGGGTGCGAGCGGAGCGCATCATCTGGATCGCGGACTCCGACTCGGTCGACGGCGCCTAGTGTCCTCGCCATGCTGAGTCGCCGCGACGCGTTGCGCCTCGCGAGCGCTCCCCTTGCCGAACTCGTCGAAGCGGCCGGGCAGCTTCGAGACGCCGGCCATGGCGATCGCATCACGTACTCGCCCAAGGTGTTCATCCCCCTCACGATGCTGTGTCGTGATCGCTGTGGGTACTGCACATTCGCCAAGCCTCCGGCCCGGCTCGCCGCGCCCTACATGTCGATCGATGAGGTGCTGGCGATCGCCCGCAGCGGCGCAACGCTCGGGTGTCGCGAGGCGCTGTTCACGCTGGGCGAGGCCCCCGAGGAGCGGTACCCGGACGCACAAGCTTGGTTGTCGGAACGTGGTTACGCATCGACCGTCGACTACGTCGTCGCTGCGGCCCGTGCAGTGCTCGAGGAGACCGGTCTGCTGCCCCACGCGAACGCGGGTGCGCTCTCGCAATCGCAGCTCGAGCAGCTCCGATCGGTCAGTCCATCGCAAGGGATGATGATCGAGACGCTGGCCGCACGCCTCGCGGAGCCGGGGAGCCCGCACTACGGCGCGCCCGACAAAGCACCAGCGCGTCGACTCGCCACGCTCGAAGCAGCCGGTCGAGCGCAGGTCCCCTTCACGACCGGGATCCTCGTCGGCATCGGCGAGACACGCGACGAGCGCATCGAAGCCCTCCTCGCGATCCGCGACGCGCACGAACGGCACGGTCACGTGCAAGAGGTGATCGTCCAGAACTTCCTGCCGAAGCCGGGCACCGCGATGCATCGCCACGTTCCATGCCATCCCACCGAGATGCTGTGGTCGGTCGCAGCCGCGCGACTCATCCTCGGTCCGGCGATGCACCTCCAGGCACCACCGAACCTCGCTGATGATCTCAGTGCGCTCGTGGCCGCGGGGATCGACGACTGGGGTGGCGTGTCACCCGTCACCCCCGACCACGTGAATCCGGAGCGGCCGTGGCCCGCATTGGAGCGCCTGCGCGATGCGACCGAAGTCGCCGGGAAGGTACTCGCGCCGCGACTCACCATCTACCCCGAATACGTCGCCGACCCTGGTCGGTGGCTCCACGCTGACACCGTGTTCACGGTGATCGACGCCTCGGACTCCGAAGGGCTCGCACGCGACGACCTGTGGGCAGCAGGTGGCGATGTGTCGCCACCGCGCCTGCTCCCGCCGCCCATCCCGGCGCGTGCCGGCGGACCCGTCGGCGAAGTGCTCGATGGCGTGCTGCGCGGCGAAGAGATCGGCGTCGACGAGATCATCACGCTGCTCGGCGCGCGCGGCTCTGAGGTCGCCCGCGTGGCCGAGGTGGCTGACCAGCTGCGCTTCGATGCCGTCGGCGACATCGTCACCTTCGTGCGCAACCGCAACATCAACTACACGAACGTGTGCACATTCAAGTGCCGGTTCTGCGCGTTCTCGAAGGGCCCGCTCTCGCTCAACCTCCGCGGCACGCCCTATCTCCTCGAGCTCGAGGAGATGCAGGCACGCGTTGTCGAGGCCGTAGAGCACGGCGCGACGGAGGTCTGCCTCCAAGGCGGCATCCATCCCGATTTCGACGGCGACTACTACCTGAGCGTGGCGCGGGCCGTGAAGGAGGCGGCTCCCGACATCCACATCCATGGGTTCACTGCGCTCGAGGTCACTGAGGGTGCGCGTCGCCTCGACATGGACCTTCGCGACTACCTCTTGCTCCTCAAGGATGCGGGGCTCGCCACCCTGCCGGGCACCGCAGCCGAGATCCTCGACGACGAGGTGCGCGCGGTGATCTGCCCCGACAAGGTGAACACCGAGGAATGGCTCGAAGCGCACCGCATCGCGCACTCCGTCGGACTGCGGTCCAACGTCACGATCATGTTCGGGACAGTCGAGCGCCCGGTACACGTGGCGCGCCACATGGTGCGCACCCGCGACGTCCAGAAGGAGACTGGCGGCTTCACCGAGTTCGTCCCGCTCCCCTTCGTGCACATGGCCACGCCCATCTACCTCCAGAAGCGAGCACGACGCGGCCCCACGTTCCGCGAGGTGCTCCTCATGCACGCAGTCGGCCGGATCGCGTACCGCGGCTGGATCGACAACGTGCAGGTGTCGTGGGTCAAGGTCGGCATCAGCGGCGCTCGCCAAGCGTTGACGGCCGGTTGCAACGACCTCGGCGGCACGCTCATGGACGAGAACATCTCGCGCGCCGCCGGTGCAAGTCACGGCCAAGAGATCGACGATGACGACTTGCGCGAGATCGTGGAGCCGCTGGGCCGACGTCTCGAGCAACGCACCACGTTGTATGGCCGAACGGAGACCATCGGGCGACGCCTCCGTGCCCGCGATGCCGTACTCATCCCGGTCGCAAGCGCCAACGCGGCACACGCATGATGAGTGCCTCCCCTCGCACGATCGACGTCGTGGGCATCGGCAACGCTCTCGTCGACGTCTTGAGCCACGAGAACGACCAGTTCCTCATCGACCACGAACTGGTGAAGGGCTCGATGGCGCTCGTCGACGCCGACCGTGCTCGCGAGCTGTACGACGACATGGGTCCGGCGACTGAGATCTCGGGCGGGTCGGCCGCGAACACGATGGTTGGCATCGCATCGTTCGGCGGACGCGCCGCGTTCGTGGGCCGCGTGCGCAACGACGACCTCGGCAACGTGTTCGCCCACGACATCCGTGCGTCGGGTGTGCACTTCGAGACGACGCCGGCAAGTAGCGGCGAATCAACCGGGCGCTGCCTCATCGTGGTCACTCCCGACGCCGAGCGCACCCTCACCACGTTCCTCGGGTCGGCGGCCGAGATCGGCCCCGACGACGTGGGGGCTGATCTCATCGCATCAGCCAAGGTGACCTACCTCGAGGGCTATCTCTTCGATCAGCCCGTAGCCAAGGAAGCCTTCCGCATGGCCGCGCGAAGCGCGCACGCGGCCGACAGTCGCGTGGCGCTCACGCTCTCCGACGGCTTCTGTGTCGACCGGCACCGAGCGGACTTCCTCGCGCTCGTCGAGCACGAGGTCGACATCCTGTTCGCCAACGAGGCGGAGATCTGTGCGCTCTACGAGGTCGACGACTTCGACACTGCGGTCCAGCAGGTCGCCCATCAGTGTGAGGTCGCCGCGCTCACCCGCAGCGCCAAGGGATCGGTCGTTGTGAGCGGCGACCAGGTGCATGTGATCGACGTGCATCCCGTGAACGGCTCGGTGCTCGACACCACCGGAGCCGGCGACCAGTACGCGGCAGGGTTCCTCTACGGTCTTACCAACGGCTACGACCTCGGGCGCTGCGGACGGCTCGGCAGCCTGGCTGCGAGCGAGGTGATCTCACACCTCGGCGCCCGGCCGGAGACGTCGCTCGCCGAGCTCGCCGCACCGATCCTTCAGTGAAGCTCCCCCGCTATCGCACTGGCGACGCTGAGCTCGACCGAGCCATCGCTGCGCTTGTCGAGCAGGCGGGCACCGAGCCCGAGAATGCCGACCTCGTGTTCGAGCTCATCGCGTCGGCGCTGCGCCTCTCGCGCGATCGGGCTGACCGCGGCGATCTCAAGATCGCGAACGCCGCGCTCAAGGAGATGCGTTCCACCTTCCACGTATTCGAGCCGTACCGATCCGGATTCAAGGTTGCGATGTTCGGCTCGGCGCGTACGCACATCGACGACCCGCTCTACGACCAAGCCCGCCAGTTTGCCGCCGCGATCGCCGCACGAGACTGGATGGTGATCACCGGCGCCGGACCCGGGATCATGGAAGCCGGAATCGAGGGGGCCGGTGCAGAGCGCGCGTTCAGGGTGAGCATCCGCCTGCCTTTCGAGACGTCAACGAGCCAGCTCGTGGCCGGCGACCCGAAGCTCATCAACTACCGCTACTTCTTCACCCGCAAGCTCGCGTTCATCAAGGAAGCCGACGGGTTCGTCCTGCTCCCCGGTGGCTTCGGGACGCTGGACGAGGCATTCGAGCTGCTCACCCTCGTGCAGACCGGGAAGGCACAACCAGGCCCGATCGTGCTGCTCGACGTGCCTGGTGGCACGTACTGGACCGACTGGCGAGTCTTCGTCGAACGCGAGCTGGTCGCTCGGAACTATGTATCGGAGCACGACCTCGCCATGGTGCTCATCACTGACGACGTCGATGCCGCGGTCGAAGAGATCGTCGGCTTCTACGCGAACTACCACTCTCAGCGCTTCGTCGATGGCCGTCTCGTGGTCCGACTGCGCCACGCGCCAGATGACGAGACCCTCCAGTCGCTGAGTGACGAATTTGCCGACGTCATCGCCCGAGGGCGCATCGAACAAGTGGCTCCGTCACCGGCCGAGATCGCCGACGAAGACCACGTCGACCTGGAGCGCGTCGCGTTGTGGTTCAATCGCCACGGCTGGGCTCGACTCCGGATGCTGGTCGACCGTCTGAACGAGCACGCGCCATCGGCCTGATCCCAGAACTGCTGGGTGCAGGACGGCGGCGTCAGTCCTCGGGCTGCCCGCCGAGAGCCACGATGGCACGCTCCACCCCTCGTCGCGCTTTCTGGAGGCGCTTCTCGTGGGCAATGGCGTCCCGCTGGCTGGCCTCGTCGTCTTCCTCGGTCGCAGCCCGCAAGCTCTCGTAGACGAGCTCGCGAAGCCGCTCCTCGACGCGACGCAGCGTCTCGATCAGCTCGTCGGTCTCGTTGCTGGCAGTCATGAAGACGCAGCCTCGCGCAGAGCAACCGAGAACGGCAGGCGTCCCGGCGCGAGCTTGCCGGTCGGGTCGAACGCCGCCTTGACGCGCGCCATGAGGGCGGCATTCGGTAGCGCGATCCCGAATCCGTCGAGACCGGGTGCGCCAGCCTCACGGAGGAGCCAACCTCCCGACGCTTCGGTCGCCTCGCGCGCGACGCGCAGGTCGCGCTCGTCGTCACACGCCACATGGATCGTGCCCACTCCGGACTCCGCGACCCAACGAACGCCCTCGAGTGCTGCGAACGCCGTGCCGAGCGCTTCGGTCTGGTTCGGAAGCACGGATGCCCGGCCCCGGTGCGGACCGCCGGGGAGCACCGGTGGCGCGTCGAGGGGCTCGAGGTTGGCGGCGCGGGCCTGCACGTCAACGTCCTTCGGATGTCCCTCCAACAGCACCGATGATCGCGCGCCGTCCCAGAGCACACTCGACGGTCGAAAGCACCGCGCTCGCACCGAATCCGGATGTTGGTCGGTCGAACCCCAGAACGCATGGATGGCCTTCGGTTGGCAGCGGAGGATCACACGAGTGAGGACCCCCAGAGTCCCGAACGAGCCAACAAGCAGGCGCGGCATGTCGTAGCCCGTCACGTTCTTGACCGTCGGGCCCCCACCGCGCACGAGGTCGCCCGCGGCGTTGGCGAAGCGAACCTCCAAGACCCGATCTCGCAACGGGCCGTATCGCAACCGGCGCGAGCCCGACAGGCCACACGCGAGCGTGCCGCCGATCGTTGCTCGAGGATCTCGCGGGTCGAGTGCGCACTCCTGACCCTTGGCCGCCAGTACCTCCGCGAGCTCCCCAACGGTCGTGCCCGCGCCGACCGTGACGGTCAGCTCGGCCGGGTCGTACGTGATGATCCCACTCGGGGCGCGCACTTCGGTACCGGTCGGTGCCGGGCCACCGACTTCGGTGTGCGTGCCGGATCCGACCGGCACGACCACGTCGGCGCGGCCAACGCTCGCCGCGACCGCCGCTTCGGCGGCCAAGGTCAGATCCACGCGCCCTCCGGCACGGACACGAGCTCACCGCACCGGCTGCCCTGCGGGAGAATCTTCTCCGGGTTGGCTCGACCCGACGGGTCAAAGGCATCGCGCAGGCGCGCTTGCGCGTCGAGATCCTGCGGTTCGAACACCAGTGGCATCGAGTCGCGCTTCTCCAACCCGATCCCGTGCTCACCCGACAGCACGCCGCCGGCGTCGACGCACGCGCGCAGGATTGCGTCGCCGGCCTCGTGCACGCGCTTCCAGATCCCTGGCTCGCGCGAGTCAAACACGATCAACGGGTGCAGATTGCCATCGCCAGCATGGAACACGTTCATCATCGTCAGACGCTGCTCGGCCGCGATCGCGTAGACCTTCCGGAGTACCTCCACGAGCCGCGTGCGCGGGACCACCGCGTCGTGGAGGTAGTAGTCGGGAGCGATGCGAGCGATCGCGCCGAAGGCCGACTTCCGCCCCTTCCACAGCAGTGCGCGCTCCGCTTCGTCGGCCGCGACCCGGACGGTGCGCGCATTGTGCTCGAGGGCGACCGAGCGCACCGCCTCCACCTGAGCCGCGACACCATCCTCGAGGCCATCCAGCTCGACGAGCAGCACCGCAGCGGCGTCGCGGGGATAGCCCGCACCGACGAAGTCCTCGACGGCGCGCGTGATCGCGGCGTCCATCATCTCCAACGCGGCGGGCACGATCCCCGCGGCGATCACCCCACTCACGGTCGCGCCGGCGTCTTCGATCGACATGAAGTCGAGCAGGAGTGTCCGGACCGTCGGCGGATTGGGGGTGAGTCGCACCGCGATGCGAGTGGCGATTCCCATCGTGCCCTCGCTCCCGACGAAACAGCCGCGCAGGTCGTAGCCGGGTTGATCGGGCTCGATCCCGCCGAGTCGGGCAATGGACCCGTCGGCCAGGACCACATCGATGGCCAGCACGTGCGCGGCGGTGACGCCATACGCCAGGCAGTGCGGGCCACCGGCGTTCGTGGCGACATTGCCACCGATCGTGCACGCCTGTTGCGACGACGGGTCGGGCGCATAATGGAGACCGAGATGGCGGACCTCGCGGCTCAGGTCGAGGTTCAGCACGCCAGGCTCGACCCACGCGACCCGTTGCGCTGCGTCGATCTCGAGCACGCGGTTGAGGTGGGTCGTGACAATCACGACCGGACGACCGACCGGCGTAGCGCCGCCGGCCAAGCCAGTGCCGCTGCCACGGGCGACGAAGGGCCGATCGTGGCGAGCAGCGATGCGGACCGCGTCGGCCACGTGCTCGGCCGTCGCTGGGAAGCACACGACCGCGGCCTCTCCCATCTCGACACCGGCATCGCGGCCGTAGAGGGTCAGCTCGAGCGGCTCGGCTCGGGCTCGCTCGGTGCCGAGCGCGGCGCGAAGGTCGTCGAGCAACACGCGGTCTTCGCTGATCACCGGAGCCTACCGATCGGCTCGATACGCTCGGCGTGGCGATCGAGTCGACGGAGGAATGCACATGCCCGGTCCCACCCGTGAGTGGGTCACCTTCGATGATCCGAAGGAGGACGGCCGAACGTGGCAGGTCGATGTCACGTTCCTCTTGTCGTCGTGGACGTGCATCTTCGGGTGCGGGTGCCAAGGAGTGCTGACCGAGCCCGCCGACGACATGGTCCAGGGATGCTGCTCGTACGGTGCGCACTTCTCCGACCGCAAGGACCGCGACCATGTCGTACGCGTGGCCAAGAAGCTGACGGACGACGAATGGCAGTTCGCGAAGAACGGCCGCAAGAAGGGTATCTACGCGAAGTGCGGCAAGGACGACGAAGGCAAGCAGGAGTGGCGCACCCGACTCGTTGATGACGCGTGCATCTTCCTCAACCGGCCGGGATTCGCCGCCGGACCTGGGTGCGCCCTCCACCTCCACTCGATGAACCGCGGTGAGCACCACAGCGATCTCAAGCCCGAGGTGTGCTGGCAGCTCCCATTGCGTCGCATCGACGACGAGCAGGACGACGGCACGGTCATCTCGCGGTTGACCGAGTTCGCACGCGACGGCTGGGGCGAAGGTGGCGACGACTTCGCATGGTGGTGCACCGAGGCACCGGAGGCCTTCACCGGGACTGAGCCGGTGTACAAGAGCCTCAGCGTCGAGCTCCAGAAGATGCTCGGCAAGCGCCTGTACGGCCAAGTCATCGACTACCTCGAGCACCGCGTGAACTCGAGCAACGGGACCGTTCAGCACCCCGCGCAGACCAAGGTGACGCTCGGAGCGACCCGGCGGGGACGACGTCGCTGACCGCACGCGCGCCCGACTACAGGTAGAGGCCGGTCTGTCCTTCGGTTCGCACCGACGCAACCGCATGCACATCGCGCTCACGCAGGATGAGGTACTCGTCGCCGCGGATCTCGACCTCATAGCCGCTGTCGGGGGCAAACAGCACCCGGTCGCCCTCTTCCACGTTGCGGACGGTCGGTCCCACCGCCACAACTGCCGCCCAGGCCAAGCGCCGGTCGACGTTCGCAGTCGCCGGGATGAGGATCCCTGAGCGAGATTTCCGCTCGCCGATCTCGTCGGACGGGCGTACGAGGATGCGGTCGGCAGTCATCCCAATCGATTGCTTGACGTCGTCGCCATCCCCATCGGTCATGTAGGTCCCAGGTTAGTGCTGGGCATTGCTTGCTTCGTAAGCCTCGAGGGGTCTCGGGTACATTGCTCCGGTCCCGTCCCCTGGAGCGCGAGTGTCTGACTTCGTTGCGCCGTCACCACCGCTGACCGTTGCCCGCTCGCGCGCGCGACGGTTCCAGCGCACGATCGGCGCGTACGTCCGCCTCACCAAGCCGCGCGTCATCGAGCTGCTCCTCGTCACGACCGTTCCCGCGATGGTGCTCGCACAGAACGGCTGGCCGGATCTGGACCTCGTCATCGCCGTGCTCGTGGGCGGCGCGCTCGCAGCCGGCGGAGCAAACACCATCAACTGCTGGATCGAGCGCGATCGCGACAAGCTCATGGATCGGACGCGCCACCGCCCACTGCCGGCACGCGAGATCCTTCCGCTCCCGGCGCTCCTGTTCGGGTTGGGGTTGGAGATCGCCGCGTTCGGACTGCTGTGGGCGACTGCCGGGCTGTTGGCCGCCGGACTCGCCATCGGTGCCACCCTCTTCTACGTGTTCGTGTACACGATCTGGTTGAAACCTCGGAGCGTCCAGAACATCGTGATCGGCGGAGCCGCCGGCGCCGTCCCGGCGCTGGTCGGGTGGGCCGCGGTAACCGGCAGCCTGGCCCCGCCAGCATGGGTCCTCTTCGCCATCGTCTTCTGTTGGACGCCGCCGCACTTCTGGGCGCTCGCGCTCAGGTACCACGACGACTACGCCGCGGCCGGTTTCCCCATGCTCCCGGTGGTCAAGGGCAAGACGGTCGCGACACGCCAGATCGCGGTGTACAGCGTGGTTGTCGTCGCGGTCAGCCTCGTTCTCCCACTCGTCGGCGAGAGCGGCCTCCTCTATGTCGTGGCGGCGGCACTACTCGGCATCGCCCTCGTGGTGGAGTCGCTACGACTCCGGCGCGAGCCGACGCCAGAGCGGGCGATTCGCATGTTCATGTTCTCCAACACCTACCTCGCACTGTTGTTCGCGGCCGTTGCCGTCGACACCCTCATCCGCACGTCCTGAGCATCCCCGCCGCTGGGTGCTCCCTGTGGCGGCGTTGCTCGTCGTCGCGTTGATCGCGGGTATCACCGTTGTCGCAGTCGTCGTCGGCGACGACCAGAGCAAGGACAGCGCCGGCCGATGCCAGCGCCGAATCTCACCCGACATCGATCGAGTGGCCGTCGGCGAGACCGTGCCCAACTTCTCGCTCCCCGACCTCGACGGTCAGTGCGTACGACTGTCCAGGTTCCGCGGCCAACCCCTGATCGTGAACTTCTGGGCGTCGTGGTGTCATCCGTGCCGCGTGGAGTTCCCACTGTTGGAAGCAGCGCGATCGCGCTATGCCGACGACGGCGTCGAAGTGCTCGGCATCATCCATGACGACATCGAGAGTGACGCTCGGGGCTTCGCGGAAGAGCAAGGTGCGGAGTGGCCCTTGCTCTTCGATGAGGACGACACCGTCTCGAATCTGTTCGGCGTGACGCAGATCCCGCAAACGTTCTTCATCTCGCCCGACGGCACACTCGTGTCCCACGTGTACGGCTTGACGTCGCCGCGCGACCTCAACGCCGAGATCAAGCGCCTTTTGAAGCGCTGAACGCGTTATTCCTCCCAGCGGAAGTAGCGCGTTGCGGCGAGTGGCGCGATGACTGCCCAGCCGATGAGCACACCCGCGCTCCCCCACGGAACACCGTTTCCACGCAACGCCGCACGCACGCTCTCGGCCAACGCCGCGGCTGGAAGGAGGCGGGCGAACGATTCGAGGATGTCGGGGAGCTTCCCGATCGGATACGCCATCCCACCAAGGAAGAGCAGCACCAGGAACAACCCATTGGCGAGCGCCAGGTTCGCCTCGGCGCGCAACGTGCCCGCGAGGAGCAAGCCGATGCCGGCGAACGCAATCGTGCCGACGAGCAGCCACATCACGGCGAGCCCGACTCCGTGGCTTGGATCCCAGCCCAGCGCGACTCCCGTGCTGATAATCACGACCGCTTGCACCACCTCGATAACCAGCACGACGATCGTCTTCGCCGCGAGCAACCCGCCGCGTGACAACGGCGTAGAGCCGAGGCGTTTCAGCACCCCGTAGCGACGCTCGAAGCCCGTCGCAATCCCGAGGCTCACCATCGCGGTCGACATCACCGCGAGGGCGAGCACGCCGGGCACGAGGAAGTCGACGGGATGCTTCAACGTCGTGTTGACCGTGTCGACCTTCGCGAAGAACACGAGAATGCCGATCGGGACGAGGAACGACACGAGCAGGCTCTCGCCCCGGCGCAACGAGAGCGTGAGCTCGACGCGAGCCTGGGCCAACACGCCGCGCGTGGTGCGGTTCACGCCTTCCCCGCTCCGGTGACCCGCAGGAACACCTCCTCCAGCGTGCGCTGCCCCGCTCGGAGGTCGCCGAGCCTCACGTCCTGGTCGCGCAGCCAGATCGCCAGATCGGCGACCAGTGCGGGCGTCGCCCCGGCCGCGATGCGGTATTCGCCCGGCCGCAGCTCGGAGACAACCGCGGGCGCCACTCCGAGCGCGACGGCGAGGTCTGCGCATGCAAGGCCGGCAGGAGCCGAGAAGAGCACCTCGTCGACGCCGGCGCGGCTGGTGAGCTCGGCCGGCGTGCCGGACGCGACGATCCGGCCGTGGTCGACGATCGCAACATGGTCACAGAGCTGTTCGGCCTCGTCCATCGCGTGCGTGGTGAGCATCACAGTCGTACCGGCCTCGCGGAGGTCACGCACGAGTTGCCATGTCGTCGCGCGGGCGTGCGGATCCATGCCGGCGGTCGGCTCATCGAGGAACACGAGCGTTGGCCGACCAATCAGTGAGAGTGCGAGCGCGAGTCGTTGTTGTTGACCGCCGGACATGCGGCGCACGACCTTGGTCTGCGCGTCCTCGAGACCTACAAGCTCCAAGAGCGCTTCGGGATCCTGCGCATTGTCGTAGAACGCGGCGAACGAGCGCAGCACCTCGAGTGGGCGGAGCCCCGGGTAGAGCCCACCCTCCTGGAGCATGACGCCGATCTGCGGGCGGAGGCGCGGGCCGTCGTCGATCGGGTCGAGACCGAGAACCTTTACGGTTCCGGCATCAGCGCGGCGATAGCCCTCCAGGATCTCTACGGTCGTGGTCTTGCCGGCACCGTTCGGGCCGAGGAGCCCAAAGACTTCACCGGCTTCCACCACGAGCGAGATCCCGTCGACGGCCTGCGTGGCGCCATACGCCTTCTCGAGCTCGGCGACCTCGATTGCCGGCGGTGCCGATGCCATGGGCGAGCGACACTATCGGAGCGAATGCGTCAGCCTCCTCACGGGACGATCAATGATCGCGCCACGCGACGTACGTGCCGAGCTCTTCCAGGGCGACGCGCGCCCCGGCGGTGATGGGCACCGAGCCGAGCGCCGCGAGCGATTGCTCCACCAACTGCTCGATCTCCGTTTCGACCTCGTCGCGTGCGCCACACTCGACAAGGAACGCCTGCATCGCCCGCACTGCTGCATCGTCGAGGTCAGGGTGCCCAAGCATCGCCAGCAGCTCCGCACCCTCGGGTCCGGCTCGCCGAGCGGCAAAGGCAACAAGCGGCGTGAGCTTGCCCTCACGAAGATCGTCGCCGACCGGCTTCCCGGTGACCGAAGCTTCGCCGAACACGCCCAAGATGTCGTCGCGGAGCTGGAACGCCTCTCCGAGAGGAAGGCCGACGGCGCTGAGCGGCGCGGCGAGCTCATCGAGCCGACCGGCAAGGGCCGCACCCACGTGCATCGGTCGCTCAACCGTGTACTTGCCCGACTTGTAACGTGCGATGCGCGAGGCCTGGATGGCATCGCTGCTGCCGCTCACCGTCCCGACGAGGTCGAGGTACTGGCCGACGCAGAGCTCGACCCGCAGCTCATCGAACACCTCACGAGCCACGGACGGCGCCGTGCGCAAGAGCTGGTCGGCGTACACGAACGCGAAATCCCCGACGAGGATGGCCGCGCCCTCGCCGAACCTCCTTGCTTCACCTCGCCAACCTTCGGCGCCATGGCGAGTGATGAACTGGTCGTGAATCGCGGCGAACCCCCGTCGACGGTGCGACCCGTCCATGACATCGTCGTGGACCAACGCGAACGTGTGTAGCAACTCCAACGCCGCGCCGGCGTCAACGACCATCGGGTCGTCGGGCGACCCGCCGGCCCCCACGAAAGCCCACGAGCAGAACGCGGGACGCAGCCGCTTCCCGCCGGCAACCACCAGCTCCCGCAGCGCAAGGAGAGGATCGGCCAGGTCGGGGTCGACTTCACGCCACCGTTCGATCTCGTGATCGAGAAGATCGGTCACGCGCTTCTCGGCGCGCGCTCCAACCTCCACGAGGCTCGCTGGGATACCCGCAGAGCGTCGTGTGGGTGTGCGCACCGGAAGATCGTACGCCCGAGCCGACACGAGATCGCAGCCCGGTACGCTCCGCAGGTGGCCGAGTTCCTCTCCGCGGAATGGCTACAAGCGCTCGACCGAGCCGCGCAGGGCTCCCGCGAGCTCGCGGAGCTCGGTCGTGAGGCACCATTGGTCGTCGAGCAGCGTGTGAACGACACACCGCATGGCGACGTGACGTATCACATCGTCATCGACGAGCACGGCGCTCGAGTCGTCGCCGGGAAGGCGCCGGCTCCCGACATCGCGCTCACGACCGATTTCACCACCGCGTGCGCAATGCACCGCGGCGACACGAACGCGCAGCAGGGCTTGAACACCGGAATCTTCAAGATCGGCGGAAGCGTCGGCCAACTTCTGCGTCGCCGTGACGCGTTCGCTGCGCTCGCCGACGTGTTTGCGAGCGTCCGCGACTCGACGACCGGGACGCCCGAGGAGCCCAACCACCGCCGCTAGCATCGCAGCGCCGTCGCCAAGCACGAGGTGTGTCGAGTGAGCGTGATCAGCGAGTCCGACTTCCGTGCCGCGGCGCGAGCATTTCTCGATGCCAATGCCGAGCACCGCGTCGAGGAGAAGTTCTCGTGGGGCGAGGGCTCAGACCGAGTCGGACTGCTCGAGGAGAAGTCCATCGAAGAAGAGGCCGCGGAGGTTGCCGTGGCCAAGGCCTGGAAGGTCAAGGAGTTCGACGCGGGCTTCGGCTGGATCAGCGGTCCCACGGAGCACGGCGGGCGCGCATTGCCCACGGAGTACGAGCGCATATACCGGAGCGTCACCACCGATTACGCGATACCGAAGCAGGGCGTGTTCGCCATCGGGCTCGGAATGGTCGCGCCGACGATCCTGGCCCACGCGATTCCCGAGGTGAAGGAGCAGTACCTTCGGCCGCTGTACCGCGGCGACATCGTGGCCTGCCAGCTGTTCTCGGAGCCGATCGCCGGCTCCGACCTCGCCGGCATTCAGACGCGCGCCCGACGAGACGGCGAGGAGTGGGTGGTCACCGGCCAGAAGGTCTGGACGTCGGGCGCCCAGCACAGCGACATCGGCGAGATCATCACGCGCACGTCGCCGGACAAGCCCAAGCACAAGGGCCTCACGATGTTCATCGTCGACATGAAGGCGCCGGGCGTCGAGGTGCGACCACTTCGCCAGATGACCGGTGGCGCGTCCTTCAACGAGGTCTTCTTCGAAGAGGTACGCATCCCCGACTCGCACCGGCTCGGAGATGTCGACGAGGGATGGGGCGTCGCACTCACGACCCTCATGAACGAGCGGGCGGCAATCGGTGGTGGCACTGGTGGGATCAGCGACTTCAGCTTCACGCGCTTCGCCGAGATGGCTCGTCACTTCGGCGTCGCCGACGATCCAGTCATCCGCCAGCGCTTGGCGCAGATCTACATCGGTGCGCGCGTGGCGCGAGCCACATCGATGCGCTCGATGGCCAAGATCCGAGCTGGCGGACTCCCCGGTCCGGAGATGTCAATCGGGAAGCTCTCGCTCACCAAGAACATGCAGCTGATGGCGCAGACCGTCGGAGAGATCCTCGGTCCGCGGCTGGTCGCCGACACCGGCGAATGGGGCACGTACGCATGGTCCGAGCTCGTGCTTGGCGTCCCCGGCGGGCGCATCGCCGGCGGCACCGACGAGATCATGCGCAACATCGTGGGTGAACGCGTACTCGGACTCCCCAAGGAGCCTCCCGCGGCGAAGTAGCTGCAGGGAGAAACTGAGTGCTTCCGTTCGAGCGCCTCCGCTCGCTCGCCCGATCCGGCGCCGACGACTCGATCCTGGTCGCCGAGACGGCCGACTGCCTCGCGGAGTTCACCGACGACCTCACGCAGCTCGTGACCGTGTGCCGCCGGCTGCTCGCGCACCACGTGGAATGTGCCCCGCTCTGGTGGTTGTGCGCGCACGTCGTGGCGGCAGCGGATCCTGGCAAGGGTGCGAGCGACGCAATACGCGTGCTCCAGGACGACCGCACTGCTGCGCGCCTTGCTTCGCTGCTTCCGTTCCCCCACGACCAACCGATCGCGGTGCTGGGATGGCCCGAGGCCACCGGCCGGGCGCTGGCAGAGCGACCAGACCTCGACGTGGTCGCGGTACGTCCCCGCCAAGGAGATCGGGCGATGGCCGCGCGCCTGCGCCGCGTCGACCAATCGATCCGCATCGTCGACGAGGCCGAGATCACCGCGCTCGCACCCAGTCATCTCCTGCTCGAGGTGATCGCGGCTAGCCCAACTGCCGCGCTCGTCCCCGAAGGAGTCGCCGATCTGCTGTGGGGACTCGGCAGCACGCATATGTGGCTGGTGGTCTCCAGCGGTCGATTGCTTCCCGCCCGACTCTTCGACGTGCTGCGCGCCGAGGCCATCAAGCAGGAGCGCCCAGTCGAGGATCTCGACGTGACGCTCGCCGAGCAGGTCGCAGGACCGAACGGCCTCGAGCCGCCCGACCGCCTGAAACATCGGGTGGGCTGCCCCGCCGCGCCCGAGCTGCTGCGCCTCTAGACGGTCCGCGAACGCCCGACCGCGCACCGGTACCGTCCACCGCGATGAGCGAGCCCACGCCGCCCCCGAACGCAACTGCCGATCTCTCGACGATGTGCCTCGCGTGCGGAGCACAGATGCGCGAAGAGCACGCTCACTACCGATGCTCTGCCTGCGGCTGGCGCGACTCCTGCTGCGACGGCCCGTACTAGCAGCGAGCCCGCTACGCCTCGAGCGCCAACGGTGGCTCTTCGTCCTCTTCGTCGATCAGCTCGAGCTGGCGACCGCGTAGGTCGTCGATCTTGAGCAACGGACGCTCGAGTGCACGCTTGCGCGTCCCCACCAGCGCTTCGTACTCCTTGCCTGCCGCGTCGATACGCTGCCCGACCTTGGTCATCTGAAGCTTGAACTTGGCCCACTGGTCGCTGAACTGTCCGAGGAGCGCCAGGATCTCGTCGGACGTGCGCGCCAGCCGGAAGTTCTCGACCATCTGACGGATGAGCGCGAGCACGACGAACAACGTGAGCGGCGAACAGAACACGACCCGTTGACGCACGGCGTCGTCGAGGATCGTGTCGTCCGACTCGTGGATGAACGCATAGAGCTGCTCGTTGGGCACGAACATCAAGACGAAGTCAACCGTGCCCCCCGCCGAGTCGGCGTAGTCGCGGCTGCTGAGCTCCTTCACGCGTGCGCGCACGTCGCGCAGGAACGCGTCGCGATGCCGCTTGCGGTCGAGGTCGGACTCCGACTCGCAGAAACGCAGGTAGTTATCGAACGGGAACTTCACATCCATGTACAGCAACAGGTCGTTGGGCAGCAAGAACGTGTAGTCAGGAATCCCGCGCGCGCCCTCGAGTGCCTTCTGCTTGCGGTAGTTCACGTTCTCGACGAACCCCGCGAGTTGGAGCACGTCTTCGGCCATGCGCTCGCCCCATTGACCACGCGCCTTCGTGCTCGACAGCGCTTCACGAAGGCTCTGCGTGGTCTGCAACAGCGAGTTCACTCCCTCGTGCTGCAACGAGAGCTGCTCCGACAGCTCCCCGAACTTGCGCTCGCGATCCGACTCGAGCGTGCGCATCAACGACCCGACGCCCTCGAGCTTCGTGTTCATCTCGTCGAGCTGCTGGTCGATCAGCGCCTTCTTCCCGTCCAGCACCTCCCCCGTCAGCCGCCGCTCCGCCTCGAGCCGAGACTCGTTCTGCGCCAGCAACGACTCCATCGCCCGCCGCATCTCCACCGTGATCGACTCAGAAGCACTCCGCCGCCCCCGAACGACCACCACAGCCGCAACACCAGCCACGGCCACGCCGACGATGATCCCCACGATGATCTCCATGCCCACAGAGTCGCAGGAGGGTGTGACACTCCCAGGGACCCCCTCTGACCTGCGGAAACGCAGTTTTGAGACAACCTGCGGAGGGACCGCCGTCGCTCAGGCCGAGGGGTTGGCGGAGCGAAGCGCAGCCATAGCGAAGCGGCCCTCGGCAGGAGCGAGCGGCGGATCCCTCCGCCCAACCGTGAGCGAAGCGTCCGGCGGTCAGACGAGCGCGTCGGCGAGCGCGTACGCGAGTCCGCCGCGGGTGCCGACGTAGATCCGGCCCTTCCAGATGGCCGGGGTCGCCTCGATGCAGCTGCCGAGCGGCACGCTCCACACCTCGGGCGGATCGATGAGGGTGTTCGACACGTCGTACGCGTGGAGGTTTCCGGCGCAGTCGCCGATGATCATCTTGCCGTCGACGATCGCCGGCGATCCCATGACCGGCGCGGCCAGCTTCTTCTCCCACCGGATGGCACCGGTGTTGCGATCCATGCCGACGACTCGACCTGAGTACGTGGTGTACACGATCAGGTCGTTGTAGATGCCGGGCGTGCCGAAGACGCCGGACTTCCCACCGAACTCGTCGTGCTGCGACCACACGAGCGGCGCGTCGGGAAGCTGCGGGTTGAGCTTCCACATCTGACCAACGGCTTTGCCTTGTGCGTTCTGACGCTCCCATTCGGAACCGCCGTAGAGGAAGCCGAGCTCGTCGATGACGATCGAGGCGTCGGTGTCGTCGCCGGTCCAGAAACGGAACGTGCGCGTCGGTAACCCGGTGCCGGCGAGCAAGCCAGAGATGTCCCATCCCTGCACGAGCCCACCGGAGTTGCTGAAGTACAACGTGTTGCCAGAGATTGCGACCGAGTTCTCGATCGACACCTCGCTGCCGGCGCTGGCGATGAGCTCGTCGTCCCAGCCTGGCGCGTTCCAGACGAGGTCCGGAGCGACCGTCACGAGCCCATCAGCGCCGCGTGCGCGGTTGAGCTTCACGATGTGGATCTGGCTGTTCTCGCCGCCTTCGAACAGGTAGTCGTTGAGGACCAGCCCGCTGCCGTCCCAGTCGTCGTTCCACATCGTTGGCGACACGTCCTTGGCGTGCAGCTTCCAGAGCTCAGTTGGCTCGGGCCGATCGAACGCGATCACGCGGAAGTACGCGTCGCGGGAGCCGATGTAGACGAGCGGGAACCCGTCGGGATCGACGCTTACCGAGCCCTTGATGATGTCGCCGGTCGGGAACGGCGGAATGATGTCCTGTCCGGTGTTCCCATCCACGAAGTGCACCGCTCGGTCGTAGGCACCGAAGACGACCCATGTGCGACCTTCGCGCTCGAACACGGCCGGTTCGCCCGTCCAGCCGTTGCCGCACCATTGGGTGGTCTCACCTCGGTCCTCTGACAATGAGCACATCGCCGCACCCGGGTACTGCCAGACGACCTTCGGTGCGACGGGCACCGGGCCCTGCCCGTAGTAGTTGCGCGTCGGGTTGCCGCGGAAGGTGAGGAGACCTTCGACTGTCGCCTTGTAGAAGGGCTGGAACGCAGACGCGGGATCGACCCATCCGGTGAACGGTGGCAGCGTGGTGGTGGTTGTCGGCGGCAGCGTCGGCGCGGTTGTCGTCGCGGAGACCGCTTGTTCGGCCGAGTCGTCGCCACCGCCGGTGACGGCCATCGCGCCGACGCCGAGGGCGGCGACCACAACGGCGCTCGCAACTACAAGCGCGAACGTGCGGCGCTGCCGCCGGCGGCGTTCCTCGCGTCGACCGGTCCGCCCATGCTTCTCGTGCTCCGGCATCGACACCAAGGGAGCGTACTGCCCACCCGCGCGCAGCCAGCCGCCGGCAGTGGCCAGCAGTCGGCGTGCACTTCTTGGCGTGCTAGGTGGTGCGCGCAGCCAGGCGGTTGGCTCGCTCGGCCAGCTCCGGCCGCCCCAACCGCTCGGCCCATGCCGCGAACTCGGCGTTCGGCCCGCGCCAACGCCAGTCGTCCACGGTGCCGACCTCGCCATCGGTGCGCAGCGTGGCCAGCGTCAGGAACAGCTCGGCATCGCGGCGTTGCTCGGCCAACGTTGCTGCAAGGCGCGCCGCGCCGCGAACTTCCACATCCCAGTCGCTCGCGTTGTCGGGGATGTGTGCGACGTGCTCGTAGCGTGAGAGCACCGCGGCCGCCGACTTGGCCCCCCACCCCGGGAGCCCAGGGAAGCCGTCGGCGCTGTCGCCCACGAGCGCGAGCCAGTCCGCGATCGACGCGGGCGCCACGCCGTACTTCGCCTTGACGCCGGCCTCGTCGAGCAGCACGCCCTTGCGCCGATCGAGCACACCGATGATGGGATCGCGTACACACTGCGCCAGATCCTTGTCGGGCGTGCAGATGAACACCTTCTCAACTCGCTCGTCGGCCGCGGCGACCTCGGCGGCCGACGCCAGCCCGTCGTCGGCTTCGAGCTCGACCTCGGCCCAGACCGCCACACCGAACGCCTGGAGCGCCTCCTCGAGCAGCGGGAACTGCGCCCACAGCACAGGGTCGATGCCGGCGCCGGTCTTGTAGCCGTCGTAGAGATCGTTGCGGAACGACTCGACGATGTGATCGGTGGCCACACCCACGTGTGTGGCACCAGCTTCGAGCATCTCGAGCATCGACTGCACGACGCCGCGCACTGCACCCACGTCGGTGCCACCGGGATCCAGATGATCGGGCACGGCGTAATAGAAGCGGAACAGCTCATACGTACCGTCGACGAGATGGACATGCATCGTCACACGCCTCGTGCGCCATCAAGCGCGCGTCGTTCGAACTCCCGCAGGCCAACCTCGATCACGCGGTCGTGGGCCCAGATCATCGCGGGTCGCGCCACGAGCGAGAGCGGACGCAACAGCGAGTCGCGCAGCTCGAGCGACCACGCGAGACGGGCGATGCACCCATGCGGGGCGTCCTGCACCTCCAAGCGCGCCGGGCCGTCGAGATCACCGCGCACCCGCGTCTCGACGAGTTCGTGAGCCACCACCCGATCGACATGGACCTCCAACCGGAGCTTGTACGGCAACGGTGCCTGCACGAGGAGTCGGGCGGTCGCACCCTCTCGGAGCTCACCACCCTCCAGCTCACGGAGCCACGACCACCACACCGGATAGCGGTCGGTTTGCTCGAGCACCGCCCAGAGCTGCTGCGGTGTCGCCCGAAGCTCGAACCGGCGATCGAAGACGAACGGCGCCGGCATCGGGGCAGCCTGACACGCGCGGCGATTGTGCTCACGCTCCCCGGCGCAACCGCCCACGAAGCGCAAGGAACGCGAGCGTCATGCTCACGATCGCGATGCCGACGATGGCCGCGACGGCCTCGAGGATCGGACCGGTCTCCCAGCCGTCGAGGACGAGCGCGCGCATCCCGCCGAGCAGGTACGTGACCGGGTTGTACTCGGCAACCGTCGCAAGCCAGCCCGTGAGGGACTCCTGGGGCAAGAACGCGGTCGTGAGAAAGGCGAACGGGAAGAAGAGGATGAAGCTCATGTTGACGGCAGCAGGGTTCCCGGTCTTCAGCGCGATCGCATATGGAAAGCCGGTGAACGCCAGACCCCACGCCGCGCCCATGAGGACGAACACAACCGCGCCCAGGAAGCCGGTCGCGAAGCTCACGCCGAGCAAGAGCCCGAGGCCGAGCACCGGGATCGTGAGGCCGACCACGGTCGCGAAGTCGGCGACCATGAGCCCGAGCAGCAACGCGAATCGCCGGACGGGTGTCATGAGCAGCCGGTCGAAATACCCACCTTGGATGTCGAGCACCAGTGCAGAAGCCCGCGAGATGCCGGTGACCGCGAAGATGATCGCGACGGGCAGCTGGAACGAGCGGAAGTTGGACACGCTCCCCTGGGCTTCGGCCACCTTCTCCAGTGCGCCGATGTTCACGAAGTAGAAGAACACCGGGATCGCCAGGGCCGGAATCATGAACTCCGGTTCGCGCGGCACGGCTCGTAGCGCGCGTCCGGCCACAGCCGCACAGTCGCGCCAGAACCCCGCAGGCTTGGCCACGGTCGGCGCAGTCATCGCCGGCGCACTCATGGCGCGTCTTCCTGTTCCGGCTCGTCCCGGCCGATGTGTGCGCCCGTGAGCTCGAGAAACACGTCGTCGAGCGTCGGGGTGCGCATCGTGAGGTTCTGCACCTTGACGCCGCAGGCTTCCAACGCCACGGCAACGGCGCTGAGCATCGTCGATGCATTCGGTGTGACGATTGTGAGTTCGTCGCCGTGACGTTCGACTCGCTCAACGCCCGCGATGCGCTCGACCTCGGTGCACGCGCGCTCACCCGTACCTGCACCCACCGCGGCCACGATCACATCGGATCCGAGCGCTTGCTTGAGGTCCGACGGCGCGCCCTCCGCGATGATCTTGCCGTGGTCGATGATCCCGACCCGGTGCGCGAGCGAATCTGCTTCCTCGAGGTACTGCGTGGTGAGGAAGATCGTCATGCCGGCCTCGTGGAGGCCGCGCACCTCCTCCCAGACCCTGGCCCGACTGGCCGGGTCGAGGCCCGTCGTCGGCTCGTCGAGGAACAGCACCTGCGGGCGGTGCACGAGTGCCGCGCCAAGATCGAGACGACGACGCATGCCGCCGGAATACGTCTTGATGCGTTGGTCCAACGCGGCGCCGATGTCGATCATCGCCGACACCTCGCGTACCCGATCGTCAATCTCCGAACGCGTGAGACCGTAGAGCCGACCTTGGAGCACGAGCAGCTCGGTGCCGGTCTGGCTCGGGTCGAGGGACGCCTCCTGGAGCGCAGCGCCGATTCGGAGCCGCACCTCCTTGGCCTCGCGCACGACGTCGAAACCGGCGACGCGCGCCGAGCCACCGGTTGGCGCGATCAAGGTGCACAGCACCTTCAACATCGTGGACTTCCCCGCGCCGTTCGGCCCGAGGAATCCGTAGATCTCGCCCGGTGGCACGACCAGGTCCACGCCGTCAACGGCATGGGTGTCGCCAAACGCTCGCTCGAGCCCTTCGACGACGATCGCGTCGGGCCCGGTGCTCACGACGTGACCAACGCAGGCTGGCGAGGACCGTCGGCCGAGGCACCTGGTGTCGCTTCGCGGGTCGAAAGCCCGAGGTAGTACCAGACGACGGCAGCCCACATGGCAGTCGCGCCAGCGATGTGGAAGCCGACGAGCAACGCCGGAATGTCGTTGAAGTACTGGACGTACCCGATCAGGCCTTGCACGAGGATCACACCGAGCAGGACACCGAGGCGCTGCCGAACATCGGCCGGCGCGTGCGTCTTCCGCAGCAACCAGAACGTCGAGAGCGTGAGGAAGATCAGCGCGATCACGAACGCTCCGTGCAGACGCGCCACCTCAGGCAGATCGAAGTTGAACCGCTCCGCCTTCTTGTCGCCACCATGGGGTCCGGTGGCCGTGACGACCGTTCCCGCGACCACGACTGCACCGGCAACGACGAGCAGGAAGCGTCCGGCGGAGCGCACCGCGGGCTCCACGACTGAAGATGCCGCCGTCTCGGGTTGCGACGCGCGGCGGTGTAGCACGATCGCGTTCGTGAGCAAGACGAGCGACAGGAGGAAGTGCGCCATCACGAACTCGGGCCGAAGCTCGAAGAGCACCGTGAGGCCACCGAGGACGGCTTGGGCGAACACGCCACCGACCAGGCCGAGCGACAGCCACATGAGGTCACGCCGGCGCGGGACGCGGCGCAACGAGCCGAGCACGCAGACGATCACTGCGAGCGACACCAAGCCGGTGAACATGCGATTCACGAACTCCACCATCGCATGCCCGTCTGACACTCCGTGCGGCGTCAGCCGGCCGGGCTCACAGTTCGGCCAGTCGGAGCACCCGAGGCCCGAATCGGTCAGTCGGACCGCGCCGCCAGTCACGATGATGACCGCAAGCAGACACGTGGCGACCAACGTGATGCGTTGGTACGTGCGAGGGCTGAGTTGAGGGACACGGAGCGACATCGGCGGGCGATCGTACGCCTCCCGGGGTTCATCGCCCCGACCAGGGTCCCGGGTACCGCGTCGGTACGCTCGGTCGGCCATGACGGTCGTGCCCCCGCCTTCCTCCCGTTCCTCCCGTCGCGCCGATCAACAACGCCGCACGCGGCGCCGCACGGCAATCGTGGGTGGCGTCGTCGGCGTGATCGTCGTGGCGGCGGTCGCGGTCGTGGCGCTGACGAGCTCCGGCGACTCGAAGGTTCGAGCGGTGCCTCGACCTCCGAAGGTCACGACCACCACCCTCCCGCCCACGACGACTACGACGTTGCGCGATCCGCGGCGCGGCAACGGCACCGCGGTCACGTTCGCGTTCGGCGGCGACATGCACTTCGAAGGTGTGCTGCGCACGAAGCTCGCTTCCGACCCCACCGGGATGTTCGCCCCGATCGCGCCGGTGCTGTCGAGCGTCGACATCGCTGTTGTGAACCTCGAGTCGGCGATCACTGAGCAGAACACCATCATTCCGAAGGAGTTCAACTTCCGGACGCCCGCTACCGCACTCGTCGCACTGCAAGCGGCTGGGGTCGACGTCGTGAAC
This sequence comes from Acidimicrobiia bacterium, assembly GCA_031406505.1. Lineage (GTDB taxonomy): Bacteria > Actinomycetota > Acidimicrobiia > IMCC26256 > PALSA-555 > SHVJ01. Next base: position 39,585 of record JANOHN010000282.1, read on the forward strand.
GCCGCGAACAACCACAGCATCGACTTCGGTCCCGAAGGGCTCGCGGACACACTCGCGGCCCGCGCGGCCAGCCCGATCCCGGTCATCGGAATCGGCGCAAATGTCACCGACGCGTACAACCCCTTCCTCACCGAGATTCGTGGACAGCGAATCGCCATCTTCGGCGCGACCGACGTGATGGGTGAGGAGTACGTCGAGCCTTGGACCGCTACCGAGACAAAAGCGGGCGTGGCGTCGACCAAGTACGCGTCGGAGGCTCGAATGGTCGCGGCGATCCAGGCCGCGAGACCCCTGGTCGACACCGTCGTGGTCTACCTGCACTGGGGCGTCGAACGCGTCGGCTGCGCCACCGACCGGCAGAAGGCGCTTGCACGCGCACTCGTCGACGCGGGTGCCGACATCGTCGTCGGCTCGCACGCGCACCACCTCGAAGGCGGCGGACGGCTCGGCACTGCGTTCGTCGGCTACGGCCTCGGGAACTTCGCGTTCTACAACGAGTCGGGTGAATATGGACGCACCGGCGTGCTCAAGGTCACCATCACGGGACGGGACACCGACGCCTACGAGTGGGTACCGGCCCGCATCCGAGGTGGCATCCCTACCCCGTTCGCGCCGGGTAGCGAGTACGACGCCGAGGTCGCCCACTGGAACGAGCTCCGCGCCTGCACAGATCTACTTCCTTGACGCGCTCGCGGCGCCGCAGGGTACCTGCGGCGCAGCCGCTCGCCAGCGTCTACGAACACCTCCGCTTCCAGAACGCTCTGGTGCCGCCCCGACCGATCCGCGCTCACCGCGCC
>JANOHN010000220.1:0-2609 GCA_031406505.1 Acidimicrobiia bacterium
GCCGCCATCGAAGGCAACGAGCCGTCCGCCGACGAGCAAGCAGCCGAGTCGGCCGTCGCCGCGCTCGTCGAGGGCTCGGCACTCGCGATCGACCGGGTCGTCGCGGGCTACGGCGAGGTCGAGGTGTTGCACGGCGTGTCGCTCACCGTGCGGCCGGGCGAGATCGTCGCGCTGTTGGGTGCGAACGGTGCAGGGAAGTCCACGCTCTGCGCGGTCGCCGCGGGCGGATTGCTGCCGGCCAGCGGGCGTGTGCTGCTCGCGGGCGAGGACGTTACCGCGCACCCCGCGTTTCAACGGGCGCGAGAAGGCCTGCTGCTCGTGCCGGAAGCGCGCGGAATCTTCCCCGGCTTGTCGGTCGAGGAGAACCTGCGCGTGCTGCTGCGTTCGCCAGAGGAGATGACCAAGGCGTACGAGCGCTTCCCGATCCTCGAGGAGCGGCGGCAGCAGCTCGCCGGGCTCTTGTCGGGCGGGGAGCAGCAGATGTTGAGCCTGGCTCCGGCGCTCGCGCAGCCGCCGAAGGTGTTCATCGCCGACGAACCGACGCTCGGCCTCGCGCCCCTCGCGGCGGAGGTGGTCGTCGAGGCCATCAAGGAGCTGCGCGCCCTCGGCTCGGCGGTCCTCCTCGTCGAGGAGAAGGCCCGTGAGGTGATGCAGTTCGCCGATACGATCGCGTTCATGGAGCTTGGTCGCGTCGTGTGGTGCGGTCCGCGCGCCGAAGCTGACGCCGAGCGGTTAGCCGCGGCATACCTCGGCGCCACCGACTGAGAGTTCCACCACTGGCGACGACGCACGGGCCACACTTCGGTCTCGATGCGCCGTTTCGTTGCCGGACTCCTCGCGCTCATTGGGCTCCTGCTCGTGCCGCTGGCCGACGCCGGCGTCTGGATGCAGCGCGTCGTCATCCCTACTGGCTCGTTCACGGATCTCGTCGTCGAGATGCTGGACGAGCCGGCGATCCAAGCGGCGCTCACAGCGCGCCTCACCGATGAAGTCCTGCTGCGTGCGAACCTCCCGAGCGAGGTGCGCCCGGTTGTGAGCCCGGCGGTGCGCACGGTGATCGTGTCGCAACCCTTTGAAGCCGTCTTTCGTGCCACGGCGGGCGCGCTGCATGATCAGCTCGACCGCGACGACGGGACGCTGTCGCTGAACCTCGACGCTGCGCTCCCGCAGATCAAGGCAGTGGTGGCTGCTCAGGACGCAACGATCGCGACCCAGATCCCGGACTCGGGACTCCCGGTGATCACCGTTGTCACCTCTGACGATGCACCGGAGCTGTGGAAGGCGGCTGATCTCGCGCGACAGTCATCGTTGGTATTCCCGGTCGCCACGCTGGTGGTGCTCGCCGCGGCTGTGCTCGTGTCGACCCGCCGATCCGTGCTGTTGATCGTGATCGGCATCGCGTTGGTCGCGATTGCTGTCGCGCTCGGACTCGTCATCAACCTCGGGCGGGATGCGCTGTCCGACGTTGCCGGCTCGAACCTGAGCAAGGACGCGTTCTCCGCGGGCTACGACGTCATCACTGGCAGCTTCGTGGTCCAGTCCGCCGCGGTCGCGGTGCTCGGTCTGGCCTCGGCAGCCGTCGGTGGCGTGCTCGTGTGGAACGCCTCGCGGAACCGCCGCTCCGACCAGTGGGCTTGAGGGCACGAGCAACTGACGGGTCGTCAGGTACGTCGTATGCTCGCTGCATGGCCGAGTTCCCGAAGATCGTGTCCGTGGACGACCACGTGGTCGAGCCACCCAACGTGTGGCAGGACCGTCTGCCCGCGAAGTACAAGGACATCGGCCCGCGCACGATGCGCCAGCCGCTCGGGGAGATGACCTTCGTCGGCGGCAAGTTCTCATACGCGCCCGGCGACGACGGCCCGATGTGCGACTGGTGGCTCTACGAAGATCTCGTCTACCCGCTGACGCGTTTGTCGGCGGCCGCGGGCTTCGACCGCGACGAGGTGAAGGTCACGGCGATCACCTTCGACGAGATGCGTCCCGGTTGCTACGACCAGAAGGCGCGCCTCGAGGACATGGACGCCAACTGGACCGAGGCGTCGCTCGCGTTCCCGACCTTCCCGCGCTTCTGCGGCCAGACGTTCCTCGAAGCCAGCGACAAGGAGCTCTCACTCCTGTGCGTGCAGGCCTACAACGACTGGATGTTTGACGAGTGGTGTGGCGGCTCTGGCGGCCGGCTGATTCCGTTGCCGCTCATCCCGCTGTGGGATGCCAAGCTCGCTGCCCGAGAGGTGCAGCGCAACGCGGCGCGCGGTGGTCACGCGGTGTGCTTCACCGAGATCCCGCCGTTCCTGGGGTTGCCGTCGGTGCACGACGCGGATGGCTACTGGGATCCGTTCTTCGCCACCTGCGCGGAGACCGACACGGTGGTGTGCATGCACATCGGTTCGTCGTCGAAGATGCCGTCGACGTCCGCCGACGCGCCGGCGGGTGTCGGATCCACACTCACCTACATGAACGCGGCTATGTCGATGGTCGACTTCCTCATGTCGGGCACGTTCGAGAAGCACCCGAACCTCAAGATCGCGTATTCGGAGGGACAGATCGGCTGGATCCCGTACATCCTCGAGCGCGCCGACGACGTGTGGGACCACAACCGTGCCTGG
>JANOHN010000223.1:0-3667 GCA_031406505.1 Acidimicrobiia bacterium
GTGATCCCGGTCGACGCGATCTTCTCGCCGGTGCGACGCGTTGCGTTCTCGGTGGAGCCGACGCGTGTGGAGCAGGCCACCAACTACGACAAGCTCACGCTCGAGATCGAGACCGACGGTTCCGTCACGCCGCGTGAGGCGCTCGCCTCGGCCGGCGACACGCTTCGGAGTTTGGTCGGCCTCGTTGCGAGCCTGTCCGATGAGCCTCGCGGCCTCGAGCTCGGTGAGGTGTCGCCCACCACGGCGGCGTCGCCCGACCTCGAGCTGCCGATCGAGGAGCTCGACCTCTCGGAGCGGCCGCGCAACTGCCTCAAGCGGGCGCGCGTCGACACGATCGGTCAGCTCGTCCAGAAGACCGAGGACGACTTGCTGGCGATCACCAACTTCGGGTCGAAGTCGCTCGAAGAGGTGCTCCAGAAGCTCGACGAGCGCGGCCTTGCGCTGCGCGTGAAGGAGTAGCTGACCGATGGCTACCCCGCGCAAGGGCCCGCGCTTCGGGCGGGACCCCGCGCACCAGCGGCTCATGATGGCCAACCTCGCGGCCAGCCTGTTCGAGGCTGAGCACGTGGTCACCACTGTGGCCAAGGCCAAGGCATTGCGCCCGTACGCCGAGAGCCTCATCACCAAGGCGAAGCGCGGCGGGATCCACGACCGCCGTCAGGTCATCTCGACCATGCACGACAAGCGCGCGACGCACAAGCTGTTCGCCGAGATTGGCCCGCGCTACGCCGAGCGGCCCGGTGGCTACCTGCGCATCCTCAAGCTGGGCCCGAGGCCGGGTGACAACGCGCCCATGGCGCGTATCGAGCTGGTGTGAGCGCCGGCGCAGCGCTGCCGGAGGGCGGCGCGCCGCCGAAGTGATCCGTGGAGACGAGCCAATCTCCAATATCTGGAGGCAAGCTCAAGCTTGTCGTGGCGTACGACGGCACCGACTTCCACGGGTTTGCGGCCCAACCCAACGTGCGTACGGTCGAAGGCACGCTTGCCGAGGCGCTCGAGAAGGTGTTGCGCTCGCCGCGCGAGGTGCTCGGCATGGCGTGCGCCGGCCGAACCGACGCCGGAGTGCACGCCTGGGGCCAAGTGGTGAGCATCCAAACCCTGGCGCCCGCTGAACCAGAACGGGTGCGGCGCGCGCTCAACGGGATGCTCGCACCCGAGGTCGTCGTGCGCCGCTGCGAGCTGGCCGACTCCACGTTCGACGCTCGGCGGTCCGCCACCTGGCGGCGGTACCGGTACACGATCGTCAACCGTCCGGAGCCCGATCCGTTCTTCGCGCGGTACGCGTGGTGGTTGCCTGACCCCCTGGACCTGTCCCGGTTGCGACTCGCGGCCGATCCGTTCGTGGGTGAGCACGACTTCGCGTCGTTCTGCAAGAAGGGACCTGAGGGCTCCACCACCCGGCGGCGCGTGTTCGAGTCGCGGTGGATCAACGACGCCGATGACGACGTGCTCGTGTACGAGGTTCGCGCCAAGGCATTCTGCTGGCAGATGGTGCGTGCCCTCGTCGGCACGATGATCGACGCAGCCACCGATCGCCTCCGACCCGGCGACATCATGAACATCCTGCGCGCCGGGACTCGCCATGTTGGGCGCTTGGCCCCTCCCCACGGCCTTTCCCTCGAGTCGGTGGGGTACGAGCGGTGAGCGGCCCGCGGCGAGTCTTTTGGCGGTTGGTGAACGGGATGCGGCGCGTCGGTCGCGCGCTTCGGTTCTCTGACTCGCCGTTCAACGCGAAGGATCTCGCGGTGCGTCCGTTGCCGAAGCCGGACGCCCTTGACGAGGACGTCGATGGCGCGGTCGTGCTCATGGTTCGCGACTGGTCGGTGTACCGGTCCACGCTGTTCGCCGAGTTCCGGATCGAGCCGGTCGCCGGGCAGCGGGCACCCGTCGCCGCGCTGGTGCTCTTCAGCTCGTGCGCGATCCAGCTCCCGTTCGTTCGCCACGGGTACACGCGTGTGGCGGTGCCGATCCCGTCATCGCACGAAGGGCAGCGGGTTGGCCTTGCCGTCGAGCTCGCCGACGGTCGGATGGTGGTCGACTGGGTGCCCGGTGAACGGGCGATGGTCGGCGATCCCGCGGCTGCATTGTTCGACCGCTTCAGCGCCGAGCTGCATGCTCGCCCACCCGGTCGGGTGCTCGAGATCGGCTCCCGCGCTCGTTCGGGCAACGAGTACAAGCACATCGTGCCGCCGACCTGGGACTACGTCGGTCTGGATGTGATGGAGGGCCCGAACGTCGATCTCGTCGGCGACGCGCATGAGCTGGCGACTGTCGTGGGCGACCAGCGGTTCGACGCGGTGTTCGCGATCTCGGTCTTCGAGCACCTGCTGATGCCGTGGAAGGTCGCGGTTGAGATGAACAAGGTGCTCGACGTGGGCGGTCTCGCGTTCATCGCGACCCACCAGTCGTACCCGTTGCACGACGTGCCGTGGGACTTCTGGCGCTTCTCCGACACTGCGTGGCCGGCGCTCTTCAACGCGGCAACCGGGTTCGAGATCGTCGACGTTGCGCACGGTCAACGGGCGACGGTCGTGCCCTGGGCCGCGAACCTCGCAACGTGGACCATCGGCCCGCACCCCGCCTGGCTCCTGAGCACCGTGCTCGCACGCAAGACGGGTGAAGCGACGGTCAGTTGGCCGGTCGACGCGGCCGGTCTCATCCAGACGGCGTACCCGACGTAATCCGAACGGGTTCGCTCGTGAGGAGAGATCCGGCAGCGTCTGCGGCTACGTCCTACGTCAGGCCCGCGAGGGGTGGCGGTCGTTGACCGACCGGTAGACGAGGAGCGCGATCACCGCGCCGACGATCGACCCGACGATGCCGGACGCCTGGAGTGCACCCTCGTCGAAGTCGACACCGAAGAGCGCGTACCCCACGAAGCCTCCGATGAAGGAGCCGACGACACCGAGTCCGACCGTGCCCCAGAAGCTCAACGAGTCGCGCCCCGGCACCAACGCTCGTGCGAGGAACCCGGCGATGATCCCGATCACCAACAGGTAGAGCAAGAATCCCAACATCTGCAACAACCTCCGTGCGTTGTGAACAGACGATCTACCCCGGACGGGCCGCCGGCAAACCGAATCCGGTCGCCGGCTGACGCATCACGGTCCGCCGAGCGGCAGGCAGTCCTGGAAGAACTGTTCGATGGCCGGCGTGATGACGGTGTCCCCGTCGGTGCCGAGGAGGCGGTTCACGTCTCCGTGGGTCAGGCCACGAGCGTTGAGCACATCGACCGACCCGCCCGCACCTTCCACCGCGTCGGCGAAGGCTTGGGCCGCGGCAACTCGGCGTGGGAGACCACGAGTGATGATGAGGAAGTCGGGTAGTTCTTCACGGTCCGCCACATGGTTGATCGGCGACGCGTCGGCGTAGGCGGATGCATCAGGTCCGAACGCGTTGGCGACGAGCTGCGTGACGGCGCCTCCTTGTGAGGCTCGTTCGACGAGGTCGTAGCCCTCGGTGTCGTTCGACACCACGCAGCGGACGGCGTCGGCATCGCCACCGGCCTGCTCGATGTATTGAGGGTCGACACCGACGAGGGAGACCAGGTGGCCACCAGCGGAGTGGCCGAGCAGCCCGATGGTCCCGCCGTCGCCGCCGTACTCGTCGATGTTGTCCTCGACCCAGGCGACGGCGGCGCCCACATCTTGTGCGTGCGCGGGATGGA
>JANOHN010000270.1:0-2678 GCA_031406505.1 Acidimicrobiia bacterium
CGGGTCTTCGTCGCCGAACGGCAGCATGAACCCGAACGTGAACGCATCGGGGTCTCTCCCGCCCGCTTCGAGCCGATCGCGCAGTACCGGGATCGTCGTCGACACCTCCTCGAACGTGCCCCGCTGCGGGATCCATCCGTCACCGATCTCGACGGCCCGCCGCAGGGGAAGAACACCGTCCCCGCCGATCCAGATCGGTACGTGCGGCCGCTGCACGCACGTCGGCTGGAAGTGCACGGGCGCGATCGAGAAGTACTTCCCTTCGAACGACGGCTGCGGTTGCGTCCACAGCGTCTTCATCGCTCGCAGCGCTTCATCAGTTCGAGGCCCTCGATCCTCGAACGGCACGCCCAGCAGGTCGAACTCCCGCCGCATCCATCCGGTGCCAGCCACCAACACCACGCGCCCGCCCGAGACCACATCGAGCGTGGCCACCAACTTGGCGAGCTCGACCGGGTGCCGATACGGCACCACGAGCGCATAGAACAGCATCCGAATCCGCGCGGTCGCCGCGGCCAGCGTTGCCGCCAGCACGAAGTTGTCGTACCACACGACGCTGACCGGCTCGGCGTCGGTGACCGGCATGACGAAGTGCTCAGGGAGGTTGACCCCGTAGTACCCCAGGCGGTCGGCGGCTGACACCGCGTGCACGATCGGTTCCACGCCACCCCAGCGGTCGTAGGGAAATACCCCGACCGACACGCGCAACGGCTGCCCCTGGAGACTCGAGGATGCCTCAACCATCTCGCTGGTTCACTACCTCGATCGTGTTGCCGTCCGGATCGGTGAAGGCCGCAAGGCGCACCTTCGGTCGCCACTGGAACGGCTGCGTGGTCACGACGCCGCCGTGGGCGACGGCACGGGCCACGACGGCGTCAACATCCTCGACCCACATCGTCAGGTAGCGCAGCCCGCCAACGGCGAAGAAGGGTTCGATCATCTCGGGGCGCGATGGCGTGTCCGTCGGCACCATCACCTTGAGGAAGGCGTTCGGCAACTGCAGCCGGTACACAGTCCGCGTGGGACCCGGGATCGGGTCCAGCTCGTCGAGGTCGAACACGCGGGCGAAGAACTCAACGAGCGAACGGTCAGCGCTGACCAAGCCGATATCGACACGGGTGACAGTCACCAGCCGCACACTAGAGCGGCGATCGGTGTCGCTCGCCGCTCGTAGCCAGGAGCAATCAGCGCCGAGCTGTTGCGGTGACGGGGAGTCGCGCCCACCCGCGCACGGTCGAGGTGTGCGCCTGTATGGCGTGCTCGTAGTCGACCTCCCAGTGGCTCCAGCGTTGGAGGACCTCGTCGAGGGCGACGCGCGCCTCGAGTCGGGCGAGCGCTGCTCCGAGGCAGAAGTGAATGCCATAGCCGAAGCTGAGGTGATGGTCGATCTCGCGGTGGATGTCGAAGGTGTCACCGTCGGGGAAGTGCCGATCGTCGCGGTTGGCGGCGCCGTTGAGCATGAGCATGACGCTTCCTTCGGGCACGCGCTGGCCGTAGTGGTCGACGTCTCTGGTCACGTAGCGGGCCTGCACCGGAGAGGGCGCCTCGTAGCGCAGCACTTCTTCGATCACCTTCGGGATGAGTGAGCGATCCTCGGCCACCACGCGCAGCTGGTCCGGGTGCTCGGCGAGGACCTTGCCGGTCCAGCCGATCAACCTGGTTGTCGTCTCGTTGCCCGCGGCGGCGACGTTGCTGACGTAGCCGAGGACTTCGTCTCGCCTGAGCCTGCGCCGCTGACCGTGCTCGTCGTCGAACTCAGACGTCAGCAGCTGGGTCATGAGGTCGTCCGAAGGATGCTCGGTGCGCCAGTCGATGTACTCGGAGTACATCGCCTCGGCCATGGCGTAGGCCTTGGCGACGTCGAGCGACGGCTTGCCGCTCTCGTCGAGCTTCAGCCCATCATCGATGGCGTCCCGAATCGCCTCCTGGTCGGCCTCTGGAATCCCGAGCAACATCCCGATCGTCCGCATCGGCATCTGCGCGCCAAGATCGGCGACGAAGTCGAAGCCAGAGGAGCCGACGAGCGGATCGAGCCAATGAGCGCAGAACTCCCGGACCTTCGACTCGATGGCGAGCATCTGCTTCGGGGTGAACACGCGCAAGAGGATCCCGCGGTGCACACCGTGGAGCGGGGGATCCTCGAACAGCGTGTTGCCAGGAGGCAGCTCGATGCCTGACTTGATGAGCTCGAGCAGCGACCCCTTCGCGGAGCTGTACGTCTTCCAATCCGTTAAGCCTTTCTCCACGTCATCGAACCGGCTGAGCGCGAAGAAGTCGTGCTTCGCGTTGTAGTAGAGGGGCGTTTCCTCGCGCAGTCGCCTCCAGGCCGGATACGGGTCGTCGTCGATCTCGAAGTCGTACGGGTCGTAATACACATCGGCTGGGCTGGTGGTCGTCATCCGTAGCGCCTCCCGCTGATGGGTAGCTGGCTAGTCTGCCATCGAGGACGTCGAAGCGCGGGTGGCCGAACTCGCAGGCTCGCGCCAAATCCTCGAGCGAGCAGATCCCGTCGACCGGTTACGAGACGTTCGGCATTGCCGCCACCTACGACGCGACGACCCAGACGGCCGTGCTGCAAGCCGAACCGGCGTGGGTAACCGTGTGTCGGAGGGGGGACTTGCGGGGTTGACCCCCGACTCCAGCGGTCGGTATCGCCACCGCATGATGCCCGGCACTCT
>JANOHN010000319.1:0-2428 GCA_031406505.1 Acidimicrobiia bacterium
GCGAAGTGCGCGACCCACTCGTGTCCACGATGCTCGAGCTCCCGACGGTGGTGCCCTACTTCGATCTCTCGCTGCAACACGCCGACCGCTCACTGCTCGCGCGCATGAAGCGCTGGGGGCGTGGCGACCGCTTCTTGTCGATGATCGAGGGCATCCGCGCGAACGAGCCCGACGCCACCTTCCGCTCGTCGTTCATCGTTGGGTTCCCCGGCGAGCGCGAAGCCGAGCACGACACGCTGCTCGAGTTCCTTGGCGACGCAAGCCTCGACTGGGCCGGGTTCTTCCCGTACTCCGCGGAGGTCGGCACGCCTGCTGCGACTCTCGACGGCGCGCCGCCCGCGCCCGTCGTGGCCGAGTGGTTGCGCGAGTGCGACGAGGTGCAAGCGCCGATCACTGAAGCGTCTCGTGACGCGCTCGTGCGCGCCGGCACCGAGGTTGAGGTGCTCGTCGACGGGCACGACGAGGACACCGGCGACCCGATCGGACGCACGCACCGCGAGGCACCGGAGATCGACGGCGTGGTTCGCCTCGATGGTGCGACGGCTCGTCCAGGGCTGATCGTGCGGGCCAAGGTGACCGAGGCGCTCGGCGTCGACTTGATCGCGAGCCCCATCGAGGTCGTGGCGTGACCCCGCGTCAACGCGGCGACGCCCGGGAGATGGCGGAGCGCGCGCGCGACAGCGCGACCGAGCTTGCTGCGGTCACGAGCGAGCGCGTGCGCAAGTTCAGTGAGACGGCGATCAAGACGCCGGCCAATGCGGTCACGTTCCTTCGCTTGGTGTTCAGCATCCCGGTGCTCGTCTGGGTCCTCGATGAGGGTCATTCGGAATGGGGCACGTTCACGGGCTGGCTGATGCTCTGGGTCACCGATTGGGTCGACGGCTGGCTCGCGCGGCGAGACGGCACCACACGCTCGGGCGCCTTCCTCGATCCGTTGGCCGACAAGGTGCTCGTGCTCGGCGGCTTCATCGCACTGGCGATCAATGAGGACTTTGGATGGGTCCCAGTGGGCATCGTGGCGGCCCGCGAGATCTTCATCTCCGTGTTCCGGATCGTCGAGGGGCGGCGCGGTGTGTCGTTCCCGGCGCGCTGGCTCGGCAAGTGGAAGGTCAACCTCCAGTTCCTCGCGGTCGCGCTGGTGCTCTTCCCGCCAACGGCGGACAGCCCCGGCGTGCACGATGTTGCGATCTGGACGGCGGTCGCGTTCTCGCTCGCATCGGCGGTCGACCTCGTGTACACGGCCTACAGGGATTACGAGTATGCGAGCTGACGTCCTGGCCATCGGCACCGAGCTGCTGCTCGGGCAGATCGTCGACACGAACAGTGCGTGGATCGGCGAGCAGCTCGCCACGATCGGCATCGATACCTATGACCATCGCAAGGTCGGCGACAACCTCGAGCGCATGGTGGAATCGCTTCGCGACCTGCTCCGTGAAGCCGATGCCGTCATCGTGTGCGGCGGCATCGGTCCTACTCCTGACGACGTCACACGCGAGGCGATCGCCGCGGTGATGGGGGTGCAGCTCGAGCGGCGCGAGGAGCTCGTCGAGCACATCGCCAAGCTGTTCGGCATCCGTGGGCGCGACATGCCCCAGAACAACCTGCGTCAGGCCGACATCCCGATCGGTGCCGAGCCGATCCCGAACCCGATTGGCACCGCCCCGGGCGTTCGCGCCGAGGTCACGAGCGAAGACGGCAAGCGGCGCGTGATCTACGCGGTGCCCGGCGTGCCCTACGAGATGCAGCAGATGGTGAACGACTTCGTGCTGCCGGATCTGCTCGAGCTGTCGGGGGAGCGGGCCGTGATCGTGTCGCGCTCGCTGAAGACGTGGGGGACGTCGGAGTCGGGCCTCGCCGAGATGATCGCCCACCGAGTGGACGCGCAGCAGAACCCCACGATCGCGTTCCTCGCACGCGGCATCGAGGGTCTCTACGTGCGGCTCACCGCGAAGGCCGCCACCAAGGAGGCGGCCGCCGCGCTCATCGAGGATGAGGAGCGCGAGCTGCGCAAGATCCTCGGTGACCTCGTGTTCGGCGTCGACCACGAGACGATGGAGAGCGCGGTCATCCAGCGGTGCCGTGATCGTGGCTGGACGCTCGGCGTCGCGGAGTCGGTCACGGGCGGGATGGTCGGGGCTCGCATCGCTGATGTGCCCGGCGCGAGCGAGGTGTACCGCGGGTCGATCGTGTCGTATGCGACTGAAGTGAAGCGTTCGGTGCTCGGGGTCACCGCCGAAAGCGTGGTGAGCCTCGAGAGCGCGAAGGAGATGGCCGAAGGGGCGCGCCGCGTGCTGGGCGCCGACGTCGGGATCGCCGTCACTGGGGTGGCGGGTCCCGCCGAGCAGGACGGCCAGCCCGTCGGCACGGTGTTCTTCGGCATCGCCGTACCGGGCGCGCCGACCGAAGCGGTGGAGGCCCACCTGCCGGG
>JANOHN010000320.1:0-45691 GCA_031406505.1 Acidimicrobiia bacterium
GTCCCAGCGGACGGTGACGTCGGTGGGAGGCTCGACCTCGCGGCGGACCATCGCGAGCGCGACGGCTCGGTCCTCGTTGGGCACCGCGGCGGCGCTCGTGACCGCGCCGACCTCCTTGTCGCCGGCAACGACCGCGGCGCCGCGCGGCGGGACCTGCGAGCCCTCGACGCGCAGACGCCGGAGGTAGCGATTCACGTGCCCTCGACTGTCGATGCGGGCGACGAGCTCCTGGCCCAGGAAGCATCCCTTCGTGAACGACACGGCGTCGCGGTCGAGGAACGCCTCCTGCGGGATCGTCTTCTCGTCGAGGTCGACGCCCATCCTGGGTACGCCCATCTCGATGCGGAACGCCTCGAACCGCTCGGCGTCCCACACGTCTACCGCGTTCGCGCCCGAGAGCAGCTCGAGGAGATCGCGCGCTTCTGAGACCGGCCCTAGGAAATCGGTTCCTGACTGGTTCGCCCATTGCGTGGGGATCGCCAACAGCGTCGTGGTCTCATCGACGGTCCCGATCACCGAGACGAGCCCCGTCGTCTCGGTGCGGTCGTCGATGTCGACCTTCACCCGGATGCGGTAGCGGGTCAGCGACTCCGCCAACGCGGGTCCGAATTCCGCATCGGTGTCGAGCCACCACTCCTCGCCAACGTGGGTCGCACGGAAGACAAACCCGAGCTTGCCATGCGGCGTGAGGAGCATCGAGCGTGCGCTTGCACCGTCGCCGATCGAATCGAGATCCTGGGATACCAGGCTTTGGAGGAACGATGTGGCGTCGGGGCCGCCGACGACCACGAGGCCGTGCGGCGAACGGTCGACAACGAACGCGGTCACGCGGAGCCCAGCGGCGTCAGCCGACGCGCCGCGGCGGCGGCCGTGAGCAGTGCGCGCGCCTTGTTGTGACACTCAAGCTCCTCATCGGACGCATCTGAGTCAGCAACGATGCCGGCACCGGCCTGGACCGTTGCCTGCTGCCCGCGCCACACCATCGTGCGAATCGTGATCGCGGTGTCGAGGTTGCCCGAGAAGTCGACGTAACCGACGACCCCACCGTACGGACCTCGCTTCGCGGGCTCCATCGCGTCGATGATCTCCATCGCTCGCACCTTGGGCGCGCCGCTCACCGTGCCGGCTGGGAACGTGGCGCGCAGCACGTCGACGGCGCTACGGCCGTCGGCGAGATCGCCCGACACCTGGCTTGTGAGGTGCATGACGTGGGAGTAGCGCTCGAGTGTCATCAACTCGTCGAGATGCAGCGAGCCGAACTTCACGACGCGTCCGATGTCGTTGCGAGCCAGGTCGACGAGCATCACGTGCTCAGCTCGCTCCTTCGGATTCTCGGCGAGCTCGCCCGCGAGTCGGCGGTCGTGCTCCTCGTTCTGGCCGCGGAACCGGGTACCGGCGATCGGCCGGACGATCACTCGCCCGTCGCGGATCTGCACCATCGGCTCGGGCGACGAGCCCACCAACGTGGCTTCCGGATGTCGCACCACATACATGTACGGCGACGGGTTCACCTGGCGGAGCACTCGATACACGTCGAACGGATCCACAGGGTCGTCGAGGTCGAAGCGCTGGGCGAGCACGACCTGGAAGATGTCGCCGGCGAGGATGTGCTCACGCGCGGCCTCGACCGCATCACGGAACTTCTCTCCGCCCATCGTGGAACGCACGGTCGGCAGCTCGTTCAGCTCATCGGCCGGTGGCGGCGACGGTGTATAGGGCAGCGGACGAGCGAGCTCGTCGACCAGCGCATCGAGTCGCTCCACCGCGCGGTCATACGCCTCGTCAACATCGGGCTCTTGATCCAGGAAGACGTTCTCGATCAACGTGAGCCGTTGGCGGAAGTGATCGAACGCGGTCACGTGCCCCGTGAGCGAGAGCACCGCATCCGGCACGCCCAGGCTGTCGGTGGGGATGTCGGGCAACCGTTCGATCTCGCGCACCACGTCGTAGCCGAGATAGCCGACCACTCCACCGTGGAACGGCGGCAGCTCGGGGATGACGGGTGCTCGGTGCGCAGCCAGCAACGCCTCTAGCGCCGCGAGCGCGCCCGCGTCGCGCGGCACCGAGTCGGGCAGCGGACCATCGACCACGACGTGGCGGCCACGAACGACGAGCGTGCACGCCGGGTCGCGCCCGAGGAACGAGAAGCGCCCCCAGCGTTCAGCGTGCTCGACCGACTCGAGGAGGAACCCGGGCGGGCCCGTCGCTTCGGCGCCGACGAGCTTCACGAACGCGGAGACCGGGGTCTCGAGGTCGGCGAGCACCTCGCGCCACACCGGCACGACGGTGTGGTTGCGCGCCAACGAACGGAAGTCGTCGCGCGACGGCCGTACCGATCCGGTGTCGCTCACGAGCTGGCGTGCAGGTGTGGATCGCGCTCACCGAACGAACGGAAGAAGCACGACCGCTCACCGGTGTGGCACGCGCCGTGCCCTTCCTGCTCGACAACGAACAGGAGCGTGTCGCCGTCGCAGTCGTAATACGCCTCGCGCACCCACTGACGGTCGCCGGAGGTGTCGCCCTTCCGCCAGAACTCACCCCGGCTCCGGCTCCAGAACACGGTGCGCCCCTCCTCGAGGGTTCGGCGCAGCGACTCCTCGTTCATCCACGCGAGCATCAGCACCTTGCCGGTGACCGCCTCCTGGACGATCGCCGGCGCGAGGCCGTTCGCGTCCCACGACACGTCGCCGAGCTGTTCCTCGGTGACTTCGATGGGTGTCGCGCTCGGGCTCGGCATGCGCGTTCGAGCGTAGCCCTGACGCCTGGCGATACCGGCTTCAAATGCCTACGCGCGCGAGACTCGTCGGCCCATGGCCAGCCCGAACGCCTCGCCGCGCGCGCCGCGACGCCCCACCGTGTTGCGCCACGGTGACCACGAGCGCGTCGACGACTGGTACTGGCTTCGCGATCGGGACGATCCGGAGGTGCTCGAATATCTGAAGGCCGAGAACGAGTTCGTCGCGACCGAGCTGGCGCGGCTCGAGGCGCTCCGAGATCAGATCTTCGGCGAGATCAAAGACCGCATCCAGGAGACCGACGCCTCCGCGCCGTTGCCGTGGGGCGCCTGGGAGTACTTCTCTCGGACGATCGAGGGCCTCGAATACGCGATCCACTGTCGGCGACCACGCGACACGCCCGGGCTCCCGGCTCCCGCCGCGGCACCAGGCACCGCGCCGGGAGAGGAGATCGTGCTCGACGAGAACGCGCTCGCGACCGAAGCGGACTACTTCGCGTTGCGTGGGTTTGCTGTCTCGCCGTCGCAAGGGCTGCTCGCATACAGCGCCGACCTCTCCGGCGGTGAGGTCGCCACCTTGTGCTTCCGCGACCTCACGAGGGGCACCACGCTCCCCGACGAAGTCGACGGTGTGTACTACGGCCTCGCCTGGGCCAACGACGAGCGCACGGTGTTCTACGTGCGACCCGACGCGGCGATGCGTCCGTGGCAGGTGTGGAGCCACGTGTTGGGCACTCCCAACGACGACGACGTGCTCACCTTTCAAGAGGACGACGAGCGGTTCGAGCTGCACGTCGGGCGCACGCTCACGGGTCGGTTCGTGGTCATCACGAGCGCGTCGAAGCTGACCACCGAGGTTCGGGTCCTCGACGCCGACGACCCGACGGCCGCGCCGCGGGTACTCGCATCTCGTGAGCAGGGTGTCGAATATCACGTCGAGCACCACTACGACGACGACGGCAGCCGCTTCTACGTGCTCACCAATGCCGATGGCGCGTCCAACTTCAAGCTCATGCTCGCTCCCTCGGACGCAACCAGTCGCGACGAATGGACCGAGGTGATCGCCCATCGCGACGATGTTCGACTTGTGGACGTCGATGCGTTCGCGTCCCACCTCGTCGTCACCGAACGCGCCGAAGCGCTCGAGCGACTCCACGTCGTCGATCTCGCGCGCGACCACGACTACCTCGTCGACATGCCGGATGAGGTGTACTCAGCCTGGGTCGGCGGCAACCTCGAGTTCGATGCGCCGGGTTTCCGCTACGTGTACACGTCGCTGGTCTCGCCTGTCACCGATCTCTCGCACGACTTCGCCACCCGCACGCCGACTGTCATCAAGCAGCAAACGGTGAACGGCTACGAAGCGAGCGAGTTCGAGGCCCACCGGCTGTGGGCGACGGCGACTGACGGCACACGCGTCCCGATCTCGCTCGTCCACCGGCGCGGCTTCCCCCCGGAAGGCGGTGGGCCGTTGAACCTCTACGGCTACGGCTCGTATGAGATCTCCATCGACCCCACGTTCAGCGTCGTGCGCCTGAGCCTGCTCGAGCGGGACGTTGCGTACGCGATCGCGCACGTGCGCGGCGGAGGCGAGCTCGGTCGTCCGTGGTACGACAAGGGCAAGCTCGATCACAAGCGCAACACCTTCGACGACTTCGTGACATGCGCCGAGCACCTGATCGCCGAGGGCTACACGACCGCCGACCAGCTCGTCATCCGTGGCGGGAGCGCGGGCGGCCTGCTGATGGGCGCCGCGGCGAACCTCCGGCCCGATCTCTACCGCGCCATCGTTGCGGAAGTCCCGTTCGTGGACTGCCTCACGACGATGCTCGATGCGTCGTTGCCACTGACCATCACCGAATGGGAGGAGTGGGGCAACCCCGCGGCCGATATCGCCACCTACGACTACCTCTTGTCGTACTCGCCGTACGACAACGTGCGCGCCGAGCCCTACCCGGCCATCCTCGCCACCGCCGGGCTCAACGACCCGCGAGTGCAGTACTGGGAGCCGGCGAAGTGGGTCGCAAAGCTCCGCACCACCACGACGGGTGACGCGCCGATCTACCTCAAGACCGAGCTCGGCGCCGGCCATCACGGCCCGTCGGGACGCTACGAAGCGTGGAAGGACGAAGCATTCGTACTGGCGTTCATCCTCGACCAGCTCGGTCTCACGGATTGAGGAGAAGCACCGCGGCAAGCTGACGGCTCTGCGCCACGAGCGTGCCATCCTTCGACCACACCTCGCCGCTCTCCTCGATGTAGCCCTCGTTGGCTGCATCGGTGCGAAACACCGCCAGGAGGAACTCGTCGGCGGTCGCGGTCGGCAAGGGCAACGACACCCGGAAGTGAACCGTGAGGTCGATCGTCGGCACGATGATCTGCTCGCGCAATCGACTGAACACCGGCGGCACCCACGCGTCGGTGATCGCTGCCACCGCGCACGCATCGAGCACCTGCGGCTCCTCGAGTCGGATCCACCCACCCGCCACGGCCTCGCGCGCGGGCGGGGCGTCTTGCCACGGCTGTTCCCCGATCGCCCACCGCGTATCCCATCGGTGCGCGATCGCCGGTGCGTCGGCGTGAAGCGCGGCAGCCTCGATCCGATCGGCCGGCACTACCGCAGGCATCTCGAGGTCGCAGAACTCCGGGCCGGGTCGTGGCGTCGAGAACGCAGCCATCGCCAACGCCACCAAGCTGTCGCCCTGGTACAACCGCGCCGAGATCGACGTGAGCGAGCGGCCGACGCGCTCGATCGACGTCGTGACCCGCGCCGATCCGACCTCGGCCGGCGCCACGTAGTGCAACGTGAGCGAGCGGGGCGCGCGTGCCGCGTCGCCGACACGGTCGGTCATCGCGCGGAGCACGAACGCCGCGACGTATCCGCCGTTCGGACCACGGTAGACGAGCCATCCCGGGTCGATCGTTGCGTCGTAGACGTCGTCGTCGACCCGGGTGACGGCCGTGTCGCGTTCGAACTTCGTCACCATTGCGGGCGACCGTATCGTGCGCCGCCTCTACGCTGCTCACTCAATGCCCGACATCGAGCCCATCACGCTCCAGTCGGACGGCAACACGCTCGAAGCCGAGGTGGTCCGTGCGGTAGGTGCCCCCGACGTCGGCGTGGTGCTGTGCCATCCGCATCCGCAGTACGGCGGCACGATGCGCTCCATCGTGATCAGCGCGCTCTTCGCCGCACTCCCCGACCGAGGCGCGGCGGTATTGCGCTTCAACTTCCGCGGCGTCGAAGGAAGCACGGGCACCTATGACGAAGGCCGCGGCGAGTGCGGCGATGCCGCGGTGGCACTCCACACGCTCGCGAGCATGGTGCCCGCGGGCACGCCGCTCGTACTGGTGGGCTGGTCGTTCGGCGGCGACGTCGCATTGTCGGTGCTCGATCCCGCAATCTCCGCGTGGGTTGGCATCGCGCCGCCACTGCGCTTCGTGGCCGACCTGAGTGCGTTGGCGGCGGATCCGCGCCCCAAGCTGCTCGTGCTCGCGGCTCACGACGAGGTCCGCGCACCGGACGAGGTCGCGGCCTCGGCCGCGACCTGGCTGGCCGTCGAGATCGAGATCGTGCCCGGCGCGAGCCACTTCTTCGTCGGACGGACCGACCAGCTCACCGCTGTGGTTGGGCGGTTCGTGCGCATGGTGGCCGCCGGGACCTGAGCGTCCGACATGATGAAGTGATGACCACGCCAACGCCGGCCTCGGCCGAGCATGGCCACGGATTCGGCTACAAGCCAGCACTCGACGGGCTGCGAGCGGTCGCAGTCGGCTCGGTCATGGCGTACCACTTCGGCGGATTCAGCGATGGCCCGCTGCCCGGCGGCTTCCTCGGCGTCGACACGTTCTTCGTGCTCTCGGGCTACCTCATCACGTCGTTGCTGCTCGGCGAGTGGGGTCGGAGCGGCACGCTGAAGCTCTCGGCGTTCTGGGCTCGGCGAGCGCGCCGCTTGTTCCCCGCGCTGCTGCTCGCGCTGACTGCCGTGGCCATCTGGGCTGCGTTCGCGGTCCCGTCCGACCGTCTCGGCACGATCCGCACCGACTCGTTGTGGACGCTCTTCTACGGCGCCAACTGGCACTTCATCGAGTCGGGCCAGTCGTATTTCGGCCTCTTCAGCGAAGCATCGCCATTGCGCCACGCCTGGTCGTTGGCGATCGAGGAGCAGTTCTACGTGCTCTGGCCACTCATCACGTTCGGCTGCCTGCGGCTCGGACGGGGACGGCCGCGCGTGCTCGCTGGCTTCTGCGTCGCCGGGATCGCCGGCTCCGCATTCCTGCTCGGACACCTGTACGACGCGTCCGACCCCTCCCGCGCGTACTTCGGCACCGATTCGCGCGCGAGCCAGTTGCTCGTCGGTGCGCTCCTCGCCATCGTGCTGTCGCGATGGAGCCCGCGTAGCCGCGGCGCGCAGCGCGGCGTGCAGGTCGCTGGCGCGATCGGTGCCGGCGCGTGCATCTGGGCGTTCGCCACCGCCAACGACACCGAGGCCTGGCTCTACCGCGGCGGGTTCCTCGGCTTCGCGCTTGCAACGGCTGCGGTCATCGTCGCGATCGTGCAACCGACGCGCACGCCTCTCACTGCCGTGCTGTCGCTGCGCCCGGTGCGTTGGATCGGTCAGGTGTCGTACGGCCTGTACCTCTGGCACTGGCCGGTGCAGATCGCGATCTCCGAGGGTCGAACGGGGATGAGCGGATGGACGCTCGCGCTGGTTCGTCTGGCTGTGACGTTCACGGCAACGACGATCTCGTACTACGTGATCGAGCGGCCCATCCGGTACGGCGCGATGAAGGGATGGACCGCCCGACTCGCGGCGCCTGCGGCAGCAGCGCTCGTCGCGGTGACGATCCTCGTCGCGACCGCAAGCGCAACCACACCGCCGAATTTCCTGTCGGCCGAACCCGGCGAGGTGGTGAAGGTGGGCCCGACGCCGACCTCGGTGGTCACGACCTCGACGTCCGTGCCCATCGGATCGACCGCGCCACTGCCCACGAACTTCTTGCTCGTGGGCGACTCTCTCGCGGGCTCGCTCGCCGACGCGCTGCTAGCGGAGGCGAGTGCGCGCGGGGTCACACTCTCGGCCGCGACGCGCCCCGGGTGCGGGATGACCACCGCCGTCCCGCTCAGTCGGAACACGGGCGAGGGCGTCCCGTGGGCGCCGGACTGCTCACGGCAGACGGCGGAGTACCAGCAGCAGGTGATCAGTCAGTACAACCCACAGGTCGTGCTCTGGCTGAGCAGCTGGGAGCCCACCGACCACCTGTACGACGGGACTCGCCTTGACTTCGAGACGCCTGAAGGGGACGCGGCGCTGCTCGCCGACTTCGAGCAGTCACGTCAACGACTGACTTCGGCCGGCGCGACGCTCGTGTTCCTCACGCTGCCCGGACCGGCGGAGCGCTCCGATCTCGGCCCCGGCGACATGACGCTCAACCACGACTTCGGGCATTTGAACTCGCTGTTCCGCCAGTTCACGGCCGAGCACCCTGACACGGTCAAGGTCGTCGACCTGGCCAAGATCGTGTGTGCGGGCGGACCGCCGTGCCCGGAGGTCGTGGATGGCGTGCGGCTCCGACCGCGTGACGGCGGCCATTTCCATGACGATGGCCCAGCATGGGTTGCACCACGTCTCTTCGACGCGGTGCTCGCGGCGTTTGGTGCTGAACCGACGCGCTAGCTGTTGACCAAACGCTCCGTGCCAGGCCCTGCTGCACCGGACATGAAGCCGGTGCGGCCGAGGAAGACGGAACGGCGTTCGATGACGGCGCGCCATTCGGCGAGGTCTTGCTCGTACCGAACCCGATCACCTTCTTCGTAGGCATGCTCGAGCTCATCGAACGCGGAGTCCTCCGCGTCGAGCAGCTCGCGGTACCGACGGAAGAATCCCTCGTCGAGGTGGCTCACTTCGCTCATCGCAACTCCCTGGGCCGGGTGCAGGATGCCGCGGACCGTACCCGACCGTTCCGGAGCACGCGCGCCTCGGCTCAGGAAAGACGCGAGAGGGCTGGTCAGGCGATTGCGCGGAGCGCCTCGGCGAGGGTGAACCGGCCCTCGTACAGCGCCCGCCCCACGATCGCCCCGGCCAGATGCCGACCGGCGGCCTCGAGCTCGGTCAGAGCATGGAGATCGCCGAGGCCACCGATCCCCCCGCTCGCGATCACCGGCACCTCCGTCGCTTCGACCACGGTGCGGAGCTGGTCGAGCGACGGACCTTCCATCGTGCCGTCACGCCCGATCTCGGTGACGATGAGGCACGCCACCCCCGAGTCGGCGAAACGCACCGCGGACTCGACGAGATCGTGGCCCGAACCTTCGATCCACCCTCGCACCGCCACCTCGTTGCCTCGGGCGTCGAGCCCGACCGTGATCTGACCGGGATGCATGGCGCAGAGATCGTCGACAAGGCCTGGATCCTCGATCGCCGCCGTGCCGACCACGACGCGCGCGGCACCCGCGAGCAACACGATCCGGGCTGCCGCTGCGGTTCGGATCCCGCCACCCACTTGCACCGGGCAGGACACCTCGTCGGTGATCTTCTCGATCACCGCGAGGTTGGCTGGTTCACCCGTGCGCGCGGCATCGAGATCGACGACGTGGATCCACTCGGCTCCGGCGGTCGCAAACGCACGCGCCACCGCGACGGGGTCGTCGTCGTAGATCGTCTCGGCCCCGAAGTCGCCTTGATGCAGCCGAACCGCTCGTCCCGCCCGGATGTCGATCGCCGGGTAGACAGTGAAGCCCGGGCGCTCGCTCAGAGCGAGCCCTTGGTGCTCGGGATCTCGGCGCCTTCGACCTTCACGGCGTCGCGCAACGAGCGCGCCACACCCTTGAACGACGCCTCGATGATGTGATGACCGTTCTTGCCCGAGACTTTGCGGATGTGGAGCGTGATCCCGGCCGCAACCACGAACGCGCGCCAGAACTCCTCACAGAGCTGCGGATCGAACGTGCCGATCCACTCGGAGACGGGATCCACCTCGTAGACGAGGAACGGACGGCCCGAGAGATCGAGCGCCACCTGCACGAGTGCTTCGTCGAGTGGCACCAGGGATGACGCGAAGCGGCGCACTCCGGCCTTGTCGCCGAGCGCCTCCTTGAGCGACTCCCCCAACGCGATGCCGACGTCTTCGACCGTGTGGTGCAGGTCGACCTCGAGGTCGCCCTCGGCGGCGATCGTGAGGTCCAGTCCGCCGTGCTTGCCGAGCTGCTCGAGCATGTGATCGAAGAACGGGATCCCCGTCGACGCCGACGCGTTGCCCTGACCATCGACGTCGAGCGTGAGATCGATCCGGGTCTCCTTCGTGGCGCGGTGTCGCTCGGCGCGTCGCGGTGCCGTGCTCATGCCGCCTCCTCAGTGAGTGCGTCTCGAAGTGCGGTGAGCAGCGCGTCATCCTCCTCGGGTGTTCCCACGGTGATCCGCAAGCAGTTGTCGAGCCGCGGCCACCGGGAGAAGTCTCGTACCAGGATCCCGCGTTCTACCAGGCGTTGCCAGAGCGCGTGGCCGTCACCGTCGACGCGGATCAGCACGAAGTTCGCGCCCGACGGGTACACGTTGAGCCCGGGCAGCCGAGCGAGCGCACCTGCGAGCCGGTCGCGCTCAGCCACAAGTGCTGCCACCCGCTCGCGCATCTCGCCGTCGAAGCGCAGGGCCTCGCATCCCGCGACCTGCGTGGCCGCCGACAGGTGATACGGCAGCACGGTCTTCTCGAGCTCCCCGATCACCTCGACCGGACCGACCGCGAAGCCGAGTCGCAGCGCGGCGAGCGACCAGACCTTGGAGTACGTGCGGACAACGACGAGCGGAACCTCATCGCCGACGAGCTCAAGCGCGCTGTGCTCGGCGAACTCGCCGTACGCCTCGTCGACCACGAGCAAGCCGTTGCCGAGATCCACCACCGCCGCGAGCAGCGCTTCGATCGTCGCGCGCGACTCCACGGTGCCCGTCGGATTGTTCGGGCTGCAGAGCAAGACGACCGCCGGCCGCTCGGTTGCCATCACCACTCCCGCCTCGGTGGGTGAGACCGTGAAGTCGGCTGCGCGCTCCGCCGTGACCACTTCGGTGGCAGTGATGCGGGCGATGTGCGCGTGCAGGGCGTACGTGGGCTCGAACACGAGTGCGCTCCGCTCAGGTCCCGCGTACGTCAACAGGAGCGTCTGGAGCACCTCGTTGGAGCCATTGGCGCCGAACACGCGGCCCTCCGGCTGGTTGAGCGTGGCCGCGATCCCGGCGCGCAGGTCGCGAGCACCCCGGTCCGGATACCGATTGAGTGGGACCTCCCGCAGTGCCGCGAGCCAGGCGTCGACAAACGCCGGCGGCGGCCCGTACGGACTCTCGTTCGTGTTGAGCCGGACGGAGACGTCGAGCTGGGGCGAGTGGTAGCCCTCGAGCGCGGCCAGATCGGGGCGCGGCTTCGGCAGGCTCATCGTTGCGACCCGCGCATGGTCACGGAACGCCCGTGCTCGGGGAGCCCTTCCACGTCGGCGAACGCCTGCACGTAGGGCGTCACGCGTCGCAACGCGGCCTCATCCAGGTTGACCACGTGAATGTGCTTGCGAAAGTCGTCGACCCGCAGTGCGCTCGCGAAGCGAGCCGAGCCACCGGTTGGCAACACGTGGTTCACGCCCGCCACGTAGTCCCCCACGACCGCCGGCGCCCACGGACCGCAGAACACCGCACCGGCGTTGCGAACCAGCGGCAGAAGCGCCTCAGGATCCGTGGTGAGCAACTCGAGGTGCTCGGGCGCGATCGCGTTCGCTACCTCAACCGCGGTCTCGGGATCGTCGACGAGCACCGAACGACCTCCGCTCACGAGTGTGGCTTCGATGTCGCCGCGACGCGGTGAGCCGGCGAGGAGCTTCTCGATGGCCGCGTCGACTCCGTTCGCAACCGACTCGCTCCACGTGACCACCACAGCCGCGCCGTCGGGACCGTGCTCGGACTGTGCGAGCAGGTCAGCGGCGATGAGGTCGACGGGCGATGTCTCGTCGGCGATGACCACGAGCTCGGACGGGCCCGCGTGGTCCGTCTTCACGATGTTGGCGACCTCGCGCTTGGCCAATGCCACGTAGATGTTGCCGGGTCCGTGGATCGCGTCGACCGCAGGGATGGACTCGGTGCCGTACGCCATCGCCGCGATCGCCTGCGCGCCCCCTACCCGGTACACCTCATCGATCTCGACGAGCGCGGCTGCCGCGAGGGTCGCCGCGGGAACCTGTCCATCCGGGCCAGGGGGCACGCACAGGGCGACCTGACCGACCCCAGCCACTCGGGCCGGGATCGCCGTCATGAGCACGGTGGACGGATAGTTCGCTCGGCCACCCGGCACGTAGGAGCCGGCGCGGTCGATGGGCACGACGAGCTCGCGGATCCGCACGCCGTCGCGCTCGACGCCAGCTTCGGTGGCCTGCTGCGCCTCGTGATACGCGCGGATCTCACCGGCGGCGTACTCCAGCGCGGCGCGGAACTCGGGTTCGGCTCCGTCGAGGGCAGCCTTCGCCTCACTGGTCGAGACTCTGAGGTCATCAATGTCGCAACCGTCGAGCTGCTTCGTGTACTCGCGAACGGCCGCGTCGCCACGAGTACGCACGCCTTCGATGATCTCTTGCACGACGCGAGTCTTGGTGCTGTCGTCGTCGGCACGATCGCGTTTGACGGCCGCGACGAGGTCGCCGGTGAATCCGCGGAGATCGAGTCGCGCCAGCATGGGAAGCCGCTTCATCGTAATCACCGAGATCGGACGAACCCGACGAATTGCCCAGATCTCGCGCCTGAGGCAAGGCTGGACGCCATGACGCCGTCGGATCTCGCCGAGCTGTCGACCTTGCGCGCACAGGTGGACGACCTCGTGGTGCGCGTGGTCGCGATCGCCGAGCGCTTCGACGATGGCCCCGACTCGTCGATCGCCACCGATCTCTTTGCTACCGAACGCGCCCTCATGACCGCCCGACGCTCCTTGGAGCGCGCCATCTTGAACCTCGAGCGCTGACTCCACACGGCTCGTTCAGCCCTTGAACGCCGACGGGCACACGTCGTTCAGGAGGCACACATCGCACTTCGGGCGCCGAGCGATGCACACCTGACGCCCATGCTGGATCAAGCGCAACGACAGCCCACCGCGCTCGTCCGGCTCCACCAACGCACCGAGGTCGTGCTCCGCCTTCACTGGGTCGGTCTCGTTCGTGAGCTTCAAGAGTCGAGACAGGCGACCGACGTGCGTGTCGACCGGGAGGCCAGGGAGCCCGAATGCGACTGAGCGGATGACGTTGCCCGTCTTGCGACCAACGCCCGGGAGTGTGACGAGGTCGTCGAGCTCGGTCGGGACCTCGCCGGCGAACCGTTCTTCGAGCGCGTTCGCCATCCCGATGAGGCTCTTCGTCTTCTGGCGGAAGAAGCCCGTCGCGTGGATGAGCCCCTCGACGTCGGCGGGGTCGGCCTCAGCCAGATCTGTGGGCGTCGGATAGCGGGCGAACAGCGCGGGGGTGACCTTGTTCACCATCTCGTCGGTGCATTGTGCGGAGAGGATCGTCGCGGCGAGGAGCTGGAACGGGCTGTCGTGTGCGAGCGCGCAGAGATCACGCGCGGAGCCCGGGTACTCGCCCTTCAGTCGTGCGAGCACGATGTCGGCGCGTGCGCGCGCTCCTCGTGGACGGGCCATCGCCGCACGATAGAGCCCAACCGTCGCCTAGCCTCGGGTGGTGATCGACGTGCGCACGCGCCATCCCGTCGCGGACGTCGATGTCGAAGTCGTCCGTGCGCTCGCCGAAGCCGCAGCCACCGCCGACGGTCATCCTTCCCTGGGTGACAGCGTCTGGCGTGACCTGCACGAACCGGGTGACGACACTGGACTCTTTCTCGCCTTCGACGGCGACGAGCCGATCGGTGCGCTCCACGCGATGCCGCGTCCCGCGGGGCTCGCCACCGTCGGCGTGGTCGTGCACCCCGATCACCGAGTGGCCGGCGCGGGGGCCGCGCTCCTCGAAGCCGCGGTCGAGTTCTTGGCTGACCTTGGCGCACGGCACGTCGTGCTCTGGGCCTTCGGTGCCGACGAGCGCTCGGATGCGTTCGCAGCGGCCGAAGGGTTCGCGCCCGAACGCGAGTTGTGGGAGATGCGCGTGCCGCTCCCCGTCGATGAGCAGCCGGCGTGGCCATCGGGGATCGCGACGCGCCCGTTCGTACCCGGTCAGGACGATGCCGAATGGTTGGCGGTGAACAACCGTGCGTTTGCCAACGACCCCGATCAGGGCGGTTGGACCGAAGCCGACCTACGCCAGCGCGAAGCCGAGGCGTGGTTCGATCCCGCGGGCTTCTTGGTCGCCATTGACGACCGCGGTATGGCCGGCTTCTGCTGGACGAAGACGCACCCGCCCGCGCCGCCGCTGGAACCGGTCGCGCTCGGCGAGATCTATGTGATCGGTGTCGACCCTGACCGCCAGGGCACCGGGCTTGGACGCGCGCTGGTTGTTGGTGGGCTCACGTCGCTACAAGCGCGCGGCAACCCGGTCGGCATGCTGTTCGTGGATGGATCGAACACGCCGGCGACGACGCTCTACCGCGCACTCGGCTTCGACGTGACCCGCGTTGATCGCGCGTACGGACGCGACTTCGCATGACGAAGCCGCCGAGCACGCGCTACGGCCTGCGGTCCGACGACCTCGAGACACTGGTCGAGTCGTGGGGCGAACCGAAGTACCGCGCGCAGCAGATCAGTGACGCGCTCTACCGACGCCGGGTCCCACTCGAAGCCGCCACCAACCTCCCAAAGGCATTGCGCGCCCAAGCCGCCGAGAAGCTCCCGCTCGCGTTCTCCGTGGCTACCGAAGCAACCGCAGCCGACGGCGAGACGACGCGGTGGCTGTTCGAAGCGGTACGCGACGGAGCGCAAGTGGAGACAGTGCTCATGCGGTCTGCGCAGCGCGCGTCGGTATGCGTGTCGTCGCAAGCCGGATGCGCGATGGCCTGCACGTTCTGCGCGACTGGCCAAGCGGGCTTCGAGCGCCACCTCGACGCCGGCGAGATCGTTGAGCAGGTCGTACGCGCCGGGCACGGGAGCCCCCAGCCCGTCACGCATGTGGTGTACATGGGAATGGGCGAGCCCATGGCGAACTACGACGAGGTGTGGGCGTCGGTTGAGCGACTCCATGGCGATCTCGGCATCTCCGCGCGCCACCTCACGATCAGTACGGTCGGAGTGGTGCCCGGGATGCTCCGCCTGGCCAAGGAACTACTCCCGGTCACGCTCGCCGTGTCGCTGCACGCACCGGATGACGAGCTGCGCAGCCAGCTCGTGCCGCTGAACGCCCGCTACCCGATTGCCGCGGTGCTCGATGCCGCGGCCGAGGTAGCTGGCGCGCATGGTCGGCGGGTGTCGTTCGAGTACGCGTGCATCGCCGGTGTGAACGACTCGCTTCAACAAGCCGGGGCCCTCGCTCGGTTGCTGCGTGCGTGGCAAGGCGTGGGGGGCGCGCACGTGAACCTCATCCCGCTGAACCCGACGACCGGATTCTCCGGTCGGGCCCCGAGCCGCATGCGCGTGCGCACGTTCCGAGATCGCCTCCGCGAGGCGGGGATCGGGGCGACCATCCGCCGCACTCGGGGCGTCGACATCGAGGCCGCCTGCGGGCAGCTCCGATCGCGCCACCCGATCACCGTGACCGACCCCGGATCGACCACAATGGAGCCGTGAACGAGCGCCGCTTCGTCAACCAGTACCAACCCCAGACCCTCGTGTCCGCCACGGTGCTCTGCTACATCCAGGCCTTCTTCTTGGTCTTGAACTTCTCGCTCCTGGCCCTGCTGGTCGCGGCGGCGCTGGGCTACGGCGGGTATGGGATCGCCAACGAGAAGAAGTGGGGCTACGGCCTCGCCGTCGCCGTCTCAGTGCTCATCGTCGTGCTCGTGCTGCTGATTGCCGGCACCGACGTGCTCGAGTTCCCGTTGATCATCAGCTTCATGTTCGACGTCGCGCTCGTCGCCCTGCTTCTCCATTCCCAATCCCGCGAGTACCAGCGCATCTGGTTCTCTTAGGACGGGAGGGCAGGCCGACCCTGTTCTAGAACTCGGTCATCACCTGCTCGGCGAAAAGGCGCAACGTGGTGTGGTCGGGGTAGTCGGTGCACCAGGGCACGAAGTACGTACAACCGAGATCGTTGTAGGTGCGGATCTTCTCGGCGACCTGCTCGGGTGTGCCCACGAGGTTGCCTGCTTGCCAGGAGTCGAACGGCTCACGCCAGCCGCGTGATTCGCGCATCGCGGCCACATCGCGAACCTCCGCCTCGGTCTCGCGAACGCAGACCTCGGGGCTCCACGTGAGCTCGATCTCGGACGGGTCGCGTCCGACGTCCTTGCAGTGCCCGCGCAGCACGTCGCGCTTGTGCGCCCACTCGTCGGGTTTGCCGCCGAAGTTCGACTTGTCGGCGAGCCGAGCGACCACCCGCAACGTGATCTGCTCTCCCCCGCCACCGATCCAGATCGGAGGGTGTGGCTTCTGCACGGGCTTCGGGTCGCACTGCGCGCCGTCGAGCTTGTAGTACCGACCTTCGTACGACGCGTCAGCCTCCGACCACATCGCCTTCACCACTTCGATGGCTTCGCGCAGCATGCCGATGCGCACCTTGGCCTCGGGGAACTCGTAGCCGTAGGCGCGGTACTCGTGGTCGTACCAGCCCGCGCCCACACCCCAGTCGAGGCGACCGCCGCTGATCACATCGATCGTGGCCGTGACCTTCGCCGTGAGCGCCGGCGGCCGGTACGACGTGCAGCTCACCATCTGGCCGAGGCGGATGCGCGTGGTCGCGGCGGCGAGCGCAGCCATCACCGTCCAGCATTCGAACACGGTCTCGTGGGCGGGCACCGGAATGTTGTGGAAGTGGTCATAGACCCAGATCGAGTCGTAGCCCAGGCTCTCCGCCAGCAGCGTGGTCTCGAGGCACTTCGCCCACTTGTCGCCCGGCTCGGCGATGCCGACGAGCTCCGTCTTCCATCCCTGCGGCGCGAACACGCCGAACTTGATCTCGGGCATGTCGTCCGTCCTTGGTTTGAGCGCAGCCTGGGGAGTGCGCGCAACCTATCGTCTCGGTGTGCCTACCGCGCCTGACCATGACGCTTGGCGTTCGTACGACTCGGTCGTCGACGCGTACTCCCGGGTCCGCGCCGATCGCAATGCTGCACTTGCCCGCGACCTCGTCGCCGCGGTGGCCCCGCCCTACTCGGGACGCGTCCTCGACGTTGGCGCCGGCACCGGAGTGGCCGCCGACGTTGCGATCGTCGCCACCGGATCTGATGGGACTGTGGTGGCCGTCGACCCGTCGGCCGCAATGCTGCGCGCCGAGCGTCATCCGAGCGTGTTGCGGGCTGCTGCGGCTGCGCCTGGTCTTCCGTTCGAGCCGGCCACGTTCGATCGCGTCGTCGCCAACCTGGTGATCGCGCACGTGTCCGACTACCGAATGGTGCTCGCCGACATGGCACGGGTGCTCCTTCCGTCAGGGCGCCTCGGCATCTCCGCGTGGGGTGCACTCGACGATGGTCCGCCCGTCGACGACGCGCAGGATTGCGCCGCGCACGAGGCGTGGACCGCGGCGGCCACCGAGTTCGCGCCAGCCGACGACCTCGACGGCGTTGCCGCCGAAGGCACACCGTGGGACGACTTCTTCGACGATCCGGCGAACCTGCGCGGCGCGCTCGAGGGCGCTGGACTGCGGCACGTGGAGATCACCGGTCGGGCGTACCGCTACCAGCTCTCACTCGACAACTGGCTCACGGGCCAGGACACCACGTACCGCAGCCGCTACCTCCGGCACGTGCTCGGCGAAGACGGATGGCCCGAGTTCCGAGCGCGGGCACGCGTGCTGCTCGCCGACGCCGTACCCGATCCAGTCGACTGCGTGGACGAAGCCCTCTTCGCGGTGGGCACGAAGCCTGGTGGAACTCGGCGCGACCGTCCGTAGACTCGCTCGCCGTGACACTCACCCCTGCGCAGCTCGTGGCCGACTTCGAAGCCAGGCTGCGGCCGCTCGAGATCGATCTCGCCAACGCCTGGTGGGAGTCGAGCACCAGCTCGTCGGAAGCCACACAACAGCGCCAGGTCGACGCCGATCTCGCGCGCCGCGCCCTGCTCGCCGACGCTGAGGCGTTCACGGCAATCCGCGCAGCTCGCACGACCGACGGCGTCGACCCCGTCGTTCGCCGCCAGCTCGACCAGCTCCACGATCTCTGCGCACCACACCAGATCCCCGAGACGATGCGACGCCGACTCGTGGAGCTGGAGACATCGGTCGACGCCACCTTCACCAACTACCGCGGCGACCTCGACGGCACTCGCGTCGACGACAACGCAATCCTCGAGATCCTGCGCACCAGCGACGACACCGACCTCCGACGACAAGCGTGGGAAGCGTCGAAGCAGGTGGGAGCCGAGGTGGGCGAGCGCGTGCGCGACCTGGCGCGGGTTCGCAACGAGGCCGCGCAGAGCCTCGGGTACCGCGATCACTTCGCTCTTGCGCTCGCCACCGGCGAGATGGACGAGACGCGCTTGTTCGCAACGCTCGACGAGGTCGACAGACACACGGTTGGACCGTTCACCGAGTGGAAGACCAACCTCGACCGCTCGTTGGCCGAGCGCTTCGGATGCACCGTCGACGAGCTGCGGCCCTGGCACGTGGACGATCCGTTCTTCCAGGACCCACCCACGCGTGGTGCGGTCGACCTCGACCCCGTCTTCGCCGGCCGCGACCTCGAAGCGCTCACGGAACGCACGTTCGCGGGCATGGGCCTCGACATCAAGCCGGTGCTCGAGCGCAGCGACCTCTACGCCCGTGACGGCAAGAGCCAACATGCGTTCTGCATCGACATCGACCGCGCCGGCGATGTTCGCGTGCTGTGCAACGTCGAGCCGAACGAGCGGTGGACTGAGACGATGCTGCACGAGTTCGGGCATGGCATCTACGACCTCGAGGTCCGTCCCGACGTGCCGTGGCTGCTGCGTCAGGCAGCGCACTCGCTCACAACCGAGGGCGTGGCGATGTTGTTCGGTCGGCTCGTCCGCGACCCGAAGTGGCTCGAACGAGTGCTCGATCTCGACGCCGACATACTCGCCGAGCTCACTCCCCGCCTGGAGATGGCCCGCCGCGCGTCGTTGCTCACGTTCGCGCGGTGGGTGCTCGTGGTGACGCACTTCGAACGCCGGCTCTATGCCGACCCCGATGCCGATCTCGGCGACACGTGGTGGGAGCTCGTGGAGCACTACCAGCAGATCAAGCGCCCCGACACGCTGCACGAATCGGAGTGGGCCGCCAAGATCCACCTCGCGGTCGTACCCGTCTACTACCAGAACTACCTGTACGGGGAGCTCGTGGCTTCACAGCTCGACGCGGCCATCGCCGAGCGCGCCGGCGACTTCGTCGACTGCGCCGCGGCCGGAGAGTTCCTCACTCGCGAGTTCTTCGCACCCGGCGCAACGATGCGGTGGGACGAGCTCGTCGAGCACGCGACTGGTGAGCCACTGAGCGCCACCCACCTCGCCCGCCAGCTCACCGGCTGAGCCGCGGTACGTTCAGAGAAGCATGAGCGCCACGTACAACATCGCGGACCTGTGGGAGCTCGTAGCGGACGCCGTACCCGACCGCGAGGCAATGGTCTTCGGCACGCGCCGTTTCACCTTCGCGACGGTGGATGAGCGCGCGACGCGACTTGCACATGCCCTCGCCGCGCGCGGCGTCGAGGCCGGCGATCACATCGGCCTCTACCTCTACAACAGCACTGAATACCTCGAGGCGATGCTCGCGGCGTTCAAGCTGCGCGCCGTCCCGGTGAACGTGAACTACCGGTACGTAGAGGGCGAGCTGCGCTACCTGCTCGACAACGCCGAGTCCAAGGTCGTGATCGCGCATCGGGAGCTCACTCCCCGACTTGCGGCCGTTCAAGCAGATCTGCCCGAGTTGCGCGCAACGGTGTGGGTCGACGACGAGTCGGGCGCCGAGATCACGCTCACGAACGCAACCGAGTACGAAGCCGCGCTCGCCGAGGCGTCGCCCGAGCGCGACTTCGCACCGCGATCGTCCGACGACCTGTACATCCTCTACACGGGCGGCACCACCGGCATGCCGAAGGGCGTGATGTGGCGCCACGAGGATGTGTTCTTCAGTGCGTTCGGCGGTGGTGGGCTCGGGAACCCGATCGCCGATCCGAGCGAGATCGTCGATCGTGCATTGGCCGGTGGGATTCGCTGCCTTCCGGCGTGCCCGTTCATGCACGGCACCGCACATTGGCTCGCGTTCTCGTCGCTCCTCAACGGGGGTCTCGTGGTGATCGACGACCGGCGCCACCTCGATCCGGTGCACGTGTGGGAGCTCGTGGCCGCCGAGCGCGTCAACTTCCTCGTGTTCGTCGGCGACGCGATGGGCCGGCCCCTGAGCGAGGCCCTCGACCTGCTCCCGCCCGAGGTCGACCTGTCCAGCCTCTTGATCGTGGTGTCGGGCGGCGCCATCCTCTCGCCGTCGGTGAAGCGCGAGCTCGCCACGAAGCTCTCGAACACGGCGATCATCGACGGCATCGGCGCGTCCGAGACCGGCAGCCAGGGCCAGATGGTCGCGACGAAGGACGGAGAGATCCCGTCACAGCCGCGGTTCGCGATGAGCGACGACAACGCCGTGCTCGACGACGACCTCCAGCCGGTTGGCATTGGCGTGGTCGGCAAGCTCGCCCGCCGCGGCCACATCCCCATCGGCTACTTCAAGGATCCCGAGAAGTCGGCCGCCACGTTCCCCGTCGTGGACGGCGTCCGGTGGTCGGTGCCTGGCGACCACGCTCGCATCGAGGAAGACGGCACGATCACCGTGCTCGGCCGCGGATCGGTGTCGATCAACACCGGGGGCGAGAAGGTGTACCCCGAAGAGGTCGAGGGTGTGCTCAAGGGCCACCCCAACGTGTTCGACGTGGTGGTCGTCGGCGTGCCCGACGAACGGTGGGGTGAGCGTGTGGTAGCGGTCGTGCAACCGCGTGACGGCGCGCACGTCACGCTCGCCGACATCGACACGCACGCGCGCACGCTGCTCGCCGGATACAAGGTGCCGCGCGACGTGGTCGAAGTCGGCGCGGTCGTGCGCTCGCCGTCGGGCAAGCCCGACTATCGCTGGGCGAAGGAGACCGCCATCGGGTCCCTGGCCCACGTCCAATGAACCGGCGGCCTGGGTGAACCGACTCGCCGCGGAGACGAGCCCGTACCTGCGTCAACACGCCGACAACCCGGTCGACTGGCAACCCTGGGGCGAAGCGGCCTTCGCCGAAGCGCGCGAGCGCGACCGACCGATCCTCCTCTCGGTGGGCTACTCGTCGTGTCACTGGTGCCACGTGATGGCGCACGAGTCGTTCGAGGACCCCGACGTCGCCGCGGAGATGAACCGCCTCTTTGTGAACGTGAAGGTCGACCGAGAGGAGCGACCTGACGTCGACGCCATCTACATGCAAGCCGTGCAGGCGATGACTGGGCGTGGTGGTTGGCCGATGACCGTGTTCCTCGCGCCCGATGGGCGTCCGTTCTACGGCGGCACGTACTACCCCAAGGACGATCGCCAGGGCATGCCCGGCTTCGTACGCGTGATGCACGCCATCGACGAAGCGTGGACCTCGGAACGCGACGATCTGCTCGATGCAGCCGAGCGCCTGCGCGACGCGATCGAGCGCACGACCGCAATCGGTGGACAGGACGACGGCGAGCCCACGGCCAGCATCCTCGAGCGCGCCACGGCCAATGTGCAAGCACAGTTCGACCACCGTTTCGGCGGCTTCGGACGAGCGCCCAAGTTCCCGCAAGCGATGACGCTCGACTTCCTCGCCCGGCAGCACGTGCGCGATCCCAAGCCCGAGGTGCTCGAGACCATCACGGTCTCACTCGACGCGATGGCCGCAGGTGGCATGTACGACCAGATCGGCGGCGGGTTCCATCGATACTCGGTCGACGACTTCTGGCTCGTGCCGCACTTCGAGAAGATGCTGTACGACGAGGCGCTGCTCGCCGGCGCATACCTGCGTGGGTTCCTCGTCACCGGCGAGCCTCGCTACCGACGGGTCGTCGAGGAGATCGTCGAGTACGTGCTGCGCGATCTCACGACGGCCGACGGCCAAGCGTTCTGCTCCGCGGAGGACGCCGACTCGGAGGGCATCGAAGGCAAGTTCTACCTGTGGTCACTCGCGGAGATCAAGGAGATCTGCGGCGACGATGCACCCGAGGTGATCCGCTACTTCGGTGTCACCGAGAACGGCAATTTCATCGATCCGCACACGCAGTACAGCGGCAACATCCTGCACGCGGTCGACCGCACGGAGGAACGGCCGGCCGCGGTCGAGCGGGCGATCCCGAAGCTGCTCGCCGTGCGCTCGGGCCGAGTGCGGCCCGGACTCGACGACAAGGTGCTCATCGCGTGGAACGCGCTCTTCATGCGGGCGCTGGCCGAAGCCGCGAGCGCACTCGGCCGAGACGACTGGATGGACGTTGCGCGCACCAACGCCCGCTTCTTGTTGCGCGAGCTCCGCCGCGAGGACGGTCGACTGCTGCGTTCGTGGCAGGGCGGACGCGCCAACCTGCTCGCGTATGCCGAGGACTACGCCGCACTCCTCGAAGCACTTGTCACACTCGCCGAGGTCGACGACGCCGCCTGGCTCGCCGAGGCACGCACCGTTGCCGACGACCTGATTCGACTGTTCCACGACGAGGAACGGGGCGGCTTCTTCACGACGGGCAGCGATGCCGAAGCCCTGATCGTCCGCCCGAAGGACGCGCAGGACAACGCCACGCCGTCGGAGAACTCGCTGGCCGCGAACGGCCTGCTCCGCCTCGCTGCGCTCACCGGTGAGTCACGCTACGAAGAGCTGGCCGGCGCGTGGGTCCGAGGCATGGCATCGCTCCTCGGCGAGCACCCCACCGCATTCGCGTACCTGCTCGGGGCGCTCGAGCGCTCGATCACCCCGCCCGTCGAAGTCGCAGTGATCGGCGCACCCGTTGACGAGGGGACCGCTGCGCTCTGGCACGAGGTGACGAGCCGGCTGTTGCCGTCAGCCGTCGCGCTGCGTGCCGCGCCCGGCGAAGGTGCAGACCTGTCACCACTGCTCGCGGATCGCCCGCTCGTCGACGGCAAGGCCACCGCATACGTGTGCGAGCACTACGTCTGCCGTCAGCCAGTCACCGATCCCGCGAAGCTCAAATCCGAGCTCGACGCGGTGTTAGCGAAGCCCTAACTACTTGCTCTTTGGCCCGGCCTTCGGACCTGCCAAGCCGTCGGCAAGCTGCTCGGCCATGGCCCAGCCGTAGGCGATGAGTGCTTCGCCCTTGGCCGGCTCGAGCGTGCCGACGAGATCGGCCGCGGCCTTGCCACCCAGCTTCACGAAACGGGAGTCGAGGACTGCCTCGCTGACCTTGGCCTTCTTCACCTTGAAGGTGCGGTCGTCGTAGCGGGCGTCGCAGCCGAACCGACGGGCGAGGCGGCGCCCCCAGGCGCGCTCTTCTCCGTTGGGCGTGTACTTGGGACGCGGGCACACGTCGCTGAGCGCACCGAAGAGCGAGTACGCGGCGGGATGGGCGATGCGTCCGGCGACCAGCACGTCCTCGTCGGGGAAGGAGATCGCGGCCCGGCGGTAGAGCTCACCGACGAGCGCTTCGAGCGTCGGGCGGGCGTTGCGGCCCTTGCGGATGGCGCCGAGGCCCCAGAGGATGCAGGGCGTGCCGCCGATGCGCTCGAGCGACCCGAACAGGAAGCCTTGGAGCTCGGTGTCGTCGCTCGAGATGGCCACCAGCGGGAACTGCTCCACGTGGTGGTCGAGCTGCTCTTCAGCAAGCGGAAGCCCCACACCGTGCGTGAACTGCCCGATCTCATCGAGCTCAACGGGCTTCAGAGAGATGGAATCGCGAGATTCGACGGGCATGCAGTACCCATTGTTGCCGATCGGGACCTAGGGCGGCCAGTCGACAATTACTCGACCACCAGGCCTGCAAACTCGGGGTCGATCGGCGGGAAGTGGGGATCGAGTCGTCGAAAGGTGTCGAGGAGCAGCGTGGCGACCGCGAAGTCGCGCACCCATTTGCGGTCGGCCGGGACCACGTGCCACGGAGCGACGTCGGTGGAGGTCTCGGTGATCACTTCCTCGTAGGCCGAGTGGTATTCGTCCCATCGTTTGCGTACGTCGAGGTCGCCCGGCTTGAACTTCCAGTTCTTCGTGGCGTCGTCGATGCGCGATTGCAGGCGTTCACGCTGCTCGTCCTTCGAGATGTGGAGGAAGACCTTCACCACGGTCGTGCCTTCATCGGTCAGCATCTGCTCGAAGTCGCGCAGATGCCGGTACCGCAGGCGACATTGCGCGTGCGTGGCCGCGCCGACGAAGCGCGCCGCGAGCACGTCCTCGTAGTGCGACCGGTTGAACACCCCGAGGTGCCCACGCGGCGGACACACCGCATGCACGCGCCACAGATAGTCCTGCGCCTGCTCGGCATCGTTGGGCGCCTTGAAGCTCGCGACCCTGCAGCCTTGTGGGTTGAGGCCGGAGAGAACCCGTCGGATGGTCCCGTCCTTGCCCGAGGCGTCCATGCCCTGGAGCACGAGCAGCACGCTGTGGGTGGCATCGGCCCACAGACGCCCGTGGAGATCGTCCAGCTCGGCGATGAGCTGGGCCTGGAGTGGCTGCGCCTGCTCCTTGCTCTCGAGGCCGAGCTTGGCCGACGTATCCCGCTGAGACAGGTGCGGCGCGTCGCCCGGCGTCACCCGCAGCGCCTTGATCAGCGCGTCTCCCCCGTCCTTGGCCATCGGCTCAGTACCGCAGCTCGGCCGCGACGCCGTGGTGGTCGGACGGCTGGATGCCCGCGGCAGGCGTGTCGCCGACCACGCGACACGCGACCGGCTCACCGGCCGCCTCGTCGTGCGGGTAGCCCACCAGCACGTAATCAATGCGGCTGTCGCGTGGGTCGGGGTCGAGCGCGGTGAACGGGTTGGCGCGCGACCACGTGTACCCGGGACCACCGTCGCCCGCCGCGGACCACGCGTCGAAGAACACGAGCTTCGGAACTGGCGACGCCGCGAGGCCGGTGAGCATGCGGATCTCGTCGGAGAGTGGCTCGGCGTTCATGTCGCCACACAGGATCGGGGGGTATGTGCGCTGATCCTTCGTCTCGAGCATGAACTCGCACACCGCGCGCAGCTGCATCTGGCGCACATGACTCTGATCGAGCCGCCAGTTGAGGTGGGTGCAGAACACCTCGATCGCACCTCGGGGCCCGTCGATGTCGGCGCGCAGCACGACGCGTAGCTCGTTCAAGTCGGGCGGTGCCGGCAGCGGGCGCGACTCCGTTGCCCGGATCGGCCACCGCGACAGGATCGCGTTCCCGAGGCTCTCTGGTGCGAGGTCGAGGCCAAGACCCGGGGCGTACGCGTGATGCAGGCCCAGCGCATCGGCGATCGCCGCGGCCTGGCTCTCGCCGTCGCGGGTCTCGAACACCTCTTGGAGGCACACGATGTCGGGGTCGACCTGGCGTAGCGTCTCGACGATGGCCGGTTGACGCGCCTCCCACGGCCCGAAGCGCCACCACAGGTTCCACGTCATGACGCGCATGCGCGTCTGCACGCGCGGCGGCGGCTCCCATCCTGCGGTCACGGCCAGCGACGCTAGTCACCTCTCCGGGTCGACTCCGCAGGCTTCGTCTCCCGCCGGTGACGACGCGGCAAAGCCGCGCCGTCACCTCATCGCTAGCCTCTCGGCCGTGGCCGCACTCGACGTGAACCTTCTCGACGGCCGGTTCTACGCGGGTGACCCGTACCCCACCTACCGGCGCCTGCGCGACGAGGCGCCGGCGTACTGGGATCCGGTGAGTCGCGTGTGGGGCATCAGCCGATACGACGACGTCGTCGCGGTTGAGAAGGATCCTCGTCGATACACATCGGCACAGGGGTCTCGGCCGCGCATCGCTCCCGACGTCTCGATGATCAACGCCGACGATCCGCTCCACCAGAACAAGCGACGGCTCGTGGCCCGCCGATTCACGCCCCGATCGGTCAAGGAGCACGAGGGCCGCGTGCGCGGCGTGGTCACCGACCTGCTCGACTCGTTCATCGCTGATGGCGGCGGCGACGTGATTCGCACCCTCGCCGCGCCGCTCCCGGCTCGGATGATCTGCGAGATGCTCGGCTTCCCCCCGTCACTCGCCGACAAATGCCGGGAGTGGTCCGAGGTCACGATGCTCCAAGGGGGTCGCTACAACACCGATGGGAGCGACCCTGAGGCGACTCCTGAGGTGATGAACGCGGTCCTCGAGTTCGCCGGCGCCGCGCTCGACGTGCTCAAGGCCCGTCGAATCGACCCGCAGCACGACCTGATCTCCGTGTGGGCCCACGGCGAAGTCGAGTTCCCCGACGGCGAGACCCGCGCGCTCACGGACGACGAGATCGTGCACGAAGCGCTGTTGCTCCTCGACGGCGGCGCCGAGACCACGCGCACGGTGATTGGCACGATGTGCCTCGACCTCATTCGGCACCCCGATCAACACGCCGCGCTGGTGGCGGATCCCGGCATCATCGGCGCGACCGGCGTTGAGGAGTTCATCCGCTGGGTCACGCCGATCCTCAACATGAGCCGCACGGCTACGGACGACCACGAGCTCCACGGCGAGACGATCCACGCCGGCGACGAGCTCGTGCTCATGTACTCGTCGGCGAACCGCGACGAGCGCGTCTTCGAGAATCCCGACACGCTCGACGTGACCCGTCCGCACAACCACCATGTGGCGTTCGGGTTCGGCACCCACTTCTGCTTGGGCGCGTCGCTTGCTCGCCTCGAGATACGGGTGCTCTTCGAGGAGCTCGTGCAACGAGTCCCGAAGATGCATCTCGCCACCGGTGCCGAACCGAAGAAGGTCCCCAGCGCGTTCGCGTGCGCCTACGACGAGATCCCCGTCGAGATCGGCTGACCTCCGGGGCTGCGTAGATTCGAGCCCCTAATCTGCTCCCGTCGACAAGGGGGGCACGATGGGGAAGCTGGACGGCAAGATCGCGATCGTCTCAGGGGCCGCTCGGGGTCAGGGCGAGGCCGAAGTCCGGACGTTCGTCGACGAAGGCGCGCAGGTTGTCTTCGGTGACGTGCTCGACGAGCGGGGCGAGAAGGTCGCCGCCGACCTCGGTGGCGCTGCCATCTACCAGCATCTCGACGTCACGAAGCCCGAAGACTGGGACGCGATCATCGCGACCACGCTTGACCGGTTCGGACGCATCGACGTGCTCGTCAACAACGCGGGCATTCTCCGAGTCCGGATGATGGACGGTCACACGCTCGACGACTACATGCAGATCATCAACGTCAACCAAGTGGGCTGCTTCTTGGGGATGCGCGCGGTCATCGCACCGATGAAGGAGCAGCGCAGCGGGTCGATCATCAACACGTCGTCAACATCCGGATTTGTCGGTACCCTCGGCCTCGTCGCCTACACGGCCAGCAAGTTCGCCGTGCGGGGCATGACGAAGGTCGCCGCCATGGAGCTCGGCCACTTCGGCATCCGCGTGAACTCGGTGCACCCCGGCGGGATCGCCACCGAGATGCTCGACCAGCCCGAGTTCAAGGGCCTCGACCAGGGCACCGCGTACAACGGGCAGCCCATCCCGCGCATCGGCCGACCCGATGAGGTCGCCAAGATGATGGTGTTCCTCGCGTCGGACGACAGCTCGTTCTCGACCGGCTCAGAGTTCATCATCGACGGCGGGTACATGACCGGACCGACGATCAAGGGTCTGGGCGACTAGGAGCGGGCTGGAGCGCGTCACTGAACGGTGCAGTCAGTCCGGTCGGGCGACGATCTCCCCCACCGCTCGGAATGCCGACGAGATCGCACCTTGGATCCAACCGGTGTCGAGCGACGTGTGCTCACCCGCGAAGTGCATCGCCCCCTCGGGCGCGATTGTGTCGTTGTGGATCTGTGACTGTTGCCCGGGGAGCAGCTCAGCGAACGACGCGTTCGTCCACGGATACGAGTCCCAGAAGATCGAGGCGAAGTCGTCGACCATGCCGGGCTCGGCGATCTCGGGGTGGATCCTCGATACCTGCTGGACGACCACGCGCACCCGCTCCTCCGGCGCGAGTTGCCCGAGCCGGCGCGCGTCTTGGCCCCACGTGTACGACGCCAGCAGCACGCCCGGCCCATCGCTGATCGTCGGATCCCGCGGCGCGAACTCGCCGTCCTCGTAGCCGCCGTACATCGTGTTGAACCTCGCGCGAGTCGGCTGCGGCTCGGTGATCGCCGTCGCATTGTCCGACGGGTAGTACAGCGCACGGAACATCAGGTCGCTCTGTGACGCACCGCCGGCTATCCCATAGTCGCGCTCCCAGAACCGGCGACGGCAGTGCAAGAGCACCTTGGTGCTCGACTCATACCCAAGGTTGCGGACCGCGAACGACTTGTGCGGCCCGAATGGCGGATCGACGTCGACGTGGTGCAGCACCGAGAACGGGATGGCGCAGAGCACGACGTCGGCGGTCTCCGTGACGGCCGCGCCGTCGCGCTCCACGACCAGGTCCACCTTTCCGTCGGGACGCTGGTGGATGCCCCGGACCGGGGATCGCAGCACGATCTCACCCTGCACCAGCTTCGCCAAGGTGCGCGGGAGCAGATCGATGCCGCCCACGATCTCGTCGAACCGGTTCCCGGTCGCGGTGAGCGCGTCGCGGAGCAGCATCGTCGCCGTGCGGTCGAACATGGTCTCGAGCCCGGTCGCCGCGCCGATGAGCTCGGTTGCATCGTCACCGCAGCGCAATCGCAGGTACTCGCCGATCGTCGTGCGGTCGATCTCCCGCAGCCGATGACTCGCGAGGTTGCCCGTCCGCAGGCTGGCTCGCTCGGTGTCGGTGAGTCCCTCCATCGTGTCGCCGACGGCACGCGCCAGCATCTTCGGCGGGATCTCGTCCTCACGCTGCTGTGGTGACAGGTCGAAGAGCGGGTACAGGTTCGTCCGGGCGTCGCGCATGCGCGTTCGCACGCCACGGATGTCGTAGAAGCACGAGAGGTTCTCGTGCGAAGTCACGAAGCGTCGGAGCTCGAGGCCACACCGCTTCAGGTAGTGGTGCGTGTAGTCGTGATGCTCGGGCACGCGCATCGGCCCGAACTCACCGTACGAGCCGTCCGAGAAGTGATGGGTCCATGCGCGGCCGCGGGTCTCGGCACTTGCTTCGAGGATGCGCACCGAGTGCCC
The DNA here is from genome assembly GCA_031406505.1 of Acidimicrobiia bacterium. Taxonomy (GTDB): domain Bacteria; phylum Actinomycetota; class Acidimicrobiia; order IMCC26256; family PALSA-555; genus SHVJ01. The sequence continues at coordinate 28,944 of JANOHN010000320.1, forward strand.
GAGTGCCTCGAGCTCGAGCGCCGCAACGAGCCCGGCCATGCCGGCGCCGATGATCGTGACCGCCTTGCGCGCTCGACCCCGGTCAACGTCAGCCAGCGCTCGCAGCTCATCGTCTACTCGGCTCATCGGAACCCGTGAGCTACTTCGTGCGGAGTGACGTGAAGCCCTCCGCTACGTCGTGGAGGTGGTGGACCGGATCGTGGATGAAGTAGCGGGCGAACGACTCCACGGTGAACCGTGCGCCGTCGCTGCGAGTCCCCGTTCGGTCCCATTGCGCGCCACTCACTGTTTCGAAGCGGTCGGCGAGCCGGGCTGCGGCCGCATCGATCTCGCCCGAGACGACGCTCGGATCCTGCTCGGCGTACCGCTCGTCGACGGCAGTCACGTCCTGATCCCAGTTCGGGTACTGCGGATCGTCCTGTTCGAGCATGAGACCCAGACGCACGTCGTAGAGGCGGAACACGTCACGCACATGGCAGCCGTACTCGAGCGCCGACCACTGCTCGTCCGTCGGGCGCTGCGACACCTCGTCGTCACCCGTGAGCACCTCGCGCCATGCGTCCGCGTTGTCGCGGAGCATCTGTCCGACCTGCTCACGTTCGAAGGCCGACGTGTCGAACCCACACTCGGGGCACGGTCGCTCGATGACCCAAGTCCAGTCTTTGGTGTCCGGCACGATCGGCATCTCGTCAGCCCTCTGCTTCGATCGCCTGCCCGTCGGGCATCGCCATACGCGACGAAGGCCCCTTGGCGAAGTAGATGGCTACGAGCGCATAGACCACGAAGCAGGCGGCGGCGCTGATGAACGCGAGTCCGATCGTCAGGCCGTACACGATCGGGCCCACGAACGATCGGCGCACGGCCAACCGCATGCGCTCTCGGGAGATGCCTTCGACGATCAGCTCCGGGTGGCGCTCGAGCCGGATCCACATGCCGAGGAACGCGAGCCCGATCGCCAGCATCGCGGTGCTGTAGGTCGCCGCCGCGATCTGCGCGTTCGACCCGCCGTCACGGATGTAGGTGGCAAGGAGCGATGTCGGGAACGGCAAGAACGCGATCCCGAGAAGTAACACGAGGTTGAGGAACATGAGCGGGCGGTCGACGGCGCGGATCCGCTCGAACATCGAGTGATGACTCACCCACATGATGCCGATCACCACGAACGACAGCACGAACGCCGCATACGACGTCCAGTCGTCGAGCAGGGCGTCGAAGAGCTTGCCGTCCTTCACATTCGGCACGTCGAGCGTCAGCACCAACAGCGTGATGGCGATGGCGATCACACCATCGCTGAACGCCTCGAGTCGCTGGGTCGTCGGGCTCGGGAAGTTCGGGCTCCCCGGGCTGGGTGCTGGCACGGACTGCGACACGCGCCCAAGTTATGCACTCGGCGCCGGTCGGGACGACCTCTTTGGCTACGAGATGCCCGGGGTGATGGGCTGGTCGGGAACGGGGGTCGCCTCGCCGTCGATCGGCGCCTCGTCGTCCATGACCGGCGCGTCGGGGTCGAAGGGCGGCGCATCGGGGTCGTACGGCGCGTTGGGGTCGTACGTGCCGTCTTCGATGCCGGCCGCGCGGTCACGGCGCCGAGCTCGCTTCTCAGCCTGGCGTTCTTGGCGCGCAATCTCTCGCTGCCGCTTCTCGAAGGTGGGTCGTTGTCGGTTGCGGCTACCCACAGTCACTCCTCGGTCGGGAGGTCACGGACGCGCAGGCGCCGGGAACCGAACGGCTCCCGGCGCTCGCGAGTGATGTCAGACGACGCGGACGTTCTGGGCCTCTTCGCCCTTTCGGCCCGGGGCTACGTCGAACTCGACCGTCTGACCTTCGTCGAGCGAGCGGTAGCCGTCGCCTTGGATCGATGAGAAGTGGACGAAGACGTCGTCGCCGCCCTCACGCGAGATGAAGCCGTAGCCCTTCTCGGAGTTGAACCACTTCACGGTGCCTTGTGTTGCCATTTCGTCGTGCTCCCATCAGGGTCCCTGCCCCGTTGCATGCCAGCAGGCCGACTCGGGGCTACGTGCGGTGACTCGGTGGCGAAGTGGCACGACGCGGACGGGACTCACGGAAAGGCAGAGCGTTCGCCAGAACCGATGGAGAACGGGCGTGTCGCGGCTTAACGACCGATTGCTGACCTTACGACGGTAGCAGACGGCCTCACGAACGCCGGACCGTCTCCCGTCCAGCAGCAATCGGGGCTTCGACGCGGCGCTGCTCGACGAAGTGAAGATAGATCAGCACGCTCGCCAAGGCACCCCAGACGCACCACAGCGATGTGAGGCCCTCCGACTGGATCCACACCAGCACGAAGACCGCCGCGATATTCGCCACACCGAACCACACGACTCGGCGGTGGCTGGACACGAGGAACGCGCCGCAGGTAGCGACCACGTAGAGCACGGTGAAGAAGTCCGCACTCGCGCCCGCGCCCCCATATTGGATCGTGTGCCCAGCGATGCGCGCGGTCAGGTGGTTCGTCGTCATCGAGATCGCGAGGTGACCGGCGACCACGGCACCCAGCATGGTGAAGGCCCCGAGCAGGCGCCGTCGGTTGCGCAGAGGCTCAGCGAGCATGACGGCCAGCGGCACGAGCAACGGGAGCAGTACCCACGCGTACGCGAGATACGCGTACATCGCGACCTGCCCGGTGGCCGCAGGCACGTGCTTGTTGAGGCCGAGCCAGACAAACCCCTCGGTAGCCTGGTGCAGCGCGAAGCCGAGCGGGAGTGCGGCGAGCGGGAGCTCGCGCCGATCGTGGGGCTGCGCGAGCGTGGCCACGCCGACCACCCCGATGACCGCCGCCCCCACGAAGTCAGCCTCTGCTGAGAAGCACACCTCGTCCCCCGTTGCCGGTTTCCCGCCCTAGAACCAACCGCAACTTGCCCCGCCTGGGACTGTACGCACGTGTTGACGGAATGCAACCCAACAATTTCGGGCACGAAACCACGATTGCGCCCGAGTCCCGACCTAGTCTCAGGCCATGGCTGACAAGTCACCGAAGAAGAACACCGACAAGAAGCAGGGCAAGTCGCTCAAGGAGAAGCGCATGGCCAAGAACGCCAAGCGCTCCGAGCGATCCCACGGCTCGACCGGGTAGCAGCCCGGCTCAGGCCTCCGCCAGCAGGGCGTCGATCTCCTCGAGGTGGCGCCGCTGTGCGGTCGCGGGCAGGAACGACGCGAGGAATGAGTTGCGAGCCAGCTGGACGACCTCACCGGTCGTCAGGTTCAGGGCACGCGCCGTCTCCGAGTAGTTCTGTGCGATGTAGCCGCCGAAGTACGCCGGGTCATCGGAGTTCACGGTGACACGCACGCCGCGGCGAAGCAGCTGACCGAGGTTGTGCTGCTCCAGCGACGAGAACACTCGGAGCTTCACATTCGACAGCGGGCACACAGTGAGCGGGATCTCCTCGTCGACGAGCCGCACGACGAGCCGCTCGTCCTCGACGCACCGGACCCCGTGATCGATGCGGGAGACGTGCAGCAGATCGAGCGCCTGCCATATGTACTCGGGCGGGCCCTCCTCGCCCGCGTGGGCCACGGTGAGCAGCCCCTCGGCTCGGGCTCGATCGAACACGGCTCGGAACTTCTCCGGCGGATGACCGATCTCGGCGGAGTCGAGCCCGACCGCGACGATGCCGTCGCCATATGCCAGCGCGGCCTCGAGCGTGGCCATCGCTGACTCCGCGCTCATGTCGCGCAAGAAGCACAGGATCACGCGCGAGGTGATGCCGAGGTCACGTTCGCCGTCCCGGAGTGCCCCCTGGATGCCGTCGACGACAGTGTTGAAGCTCACGCCGCGCTCGGTGTGCGTCTGTGGGTCGAAGAAGATCTCCGTGTGGCGCACGCCATCTTGTGCCGCTCGACGCAGATATCCCAACGTGAGGTCGTAGAAGTCGCGCTCGACGAGGAGCACCTTGCAGCCGGCGTAATAGATGTCGAGGAACGCCTGGAGATCGTCGAACACGTAGGCGCGCCGGACCGCTTCCACATCGGGATATGGCAGCGATACCCCGTTACGCGCCGCGAGCTCGAACATCATCTCCGGTTCGAGGGTTCCTTCGACGTGCAGATGCAGCTCTGCCTTTGGCAGTGCGACGACGAGCTCGTCGAGGTTCACGGCATCACCTACGAATCACCCTGCTTGGCGCGCCATGCGGTGTCGGCGGCTGCTGATCGCCCGCTCGCACGCTCGGCAGTCGACAGCACGCCATGGTTCGCCGGGGATGAGCCCGTGGCGACCGCACAGAGAGCAGAGTTCCCACTCGGGAACCGGCCCCCGTGGATACCGGCGCCGCCACCAACGGCGGTCGGTACGACGGCGATACGCGAGATGCACCCGGCCGGTGAGCTCGGGGCTGAGCGCGACCACGAGTCCTTCGAGGTCGGCCTCATGGCGGCGGGCAACCACAGGGCGGGTGTATACGTCGGGTGCACAGCACGCGCAACCACGCGCGGCTCGGGAGGTACGAGATGAAGCCCTACAAGGTGCTGTTCGTCGTCACCGTCGTCAACATCGCGCTCGTCGCGGCGGCCTGGTTCGGCATCGTCGGCGCGCAGCCCGGAGGCGCCCAGGCTCGCCCAGGCGTCGTCGAGGCATCCGGCTTCGACCTCGTGAACGACGACGGAATCGTGGTGGCGCAGCTCTACGTCGGCGAGGGCGGCACCGGGCAGATCCGCCTCCGCGACGAGTCGGGCGAGGTACGCGTGAAGATCGGCGCGTCGTCGGACGGCGCGGGCTTGATCCTGTTCAACGCCCAGGGTGAGCCAGTGCCCGGCGTGGCCGCAGCCACCGACGAGCAAGGGGCGAAGATCACGCTCGTGAACGGCGACAAGAAGAAGGTGATCAAGCCGTGACGCTCGCGGACTTGTCAGCCTCCGAGAGGCGCTCCGCGCGTCCGGCGTAGATTCTCGGCGTGACCACCACCGCCACGCCGACGCTCGCCACCCATCCGCTCGACATGCTGACGGTCGACGAGGTCGCGCGCGCGGTCGCGATCCTGCGCGCGAGCGGGCGCGTGCCCGAAGGCGCGCGTTTCATCCACGTCGTGCTCCACGAACCGACCAAAGACACCGTGGCCGCACATCGGCCCGGCGATCCCGTCGACCGCGAGGTCGAGCTCCAACTCGTGGCGGGACCGACACTCGAGGTGATCGAGGCAGTGGTGTCGATCACTGCGACCGAAGTGCGCGATGTGCAAGTGATCGACGGCGTATGCCCCGCGCTCATGTTTGGCGAGTCCTACGACGCGATCTGCAAGGTGAAGGAGCATCCCGAGTGGCAAGCGGCGATGCGCCGGCGCGGGATCACCGACTTCGACCTCGTGCAGGTGGACCCATGGCCTGCGGGCACGTTCGGCAGTCCGCATGAAGAAGGACGGCGCATCAGCCGCTGCATCTCGTTCCTGCGCGAGTCGAAGACCGACAACGGCTACGCGCGCCCCATCGAAGGCGTGATCGCCTTCTTCGACCAAGGCGGGGGCGAAGTGCTGGAGGTGGTGGACCTCGGCGTCGTACCGCTCCCGCCGAACCGCGGGTCGTACCTTCCCGAAGACGTCGGCCCGATGCGTACCGACCTCAAGCCGCTCGAGATCACCCAACCCGACGGGCCGAGCTTCACGGTCGAGGGCAACTTTGTGCGCTGGCAACGCTGGTCGTTCCGGGTCGGCTTCGACCCGTACGAAGGGCTTGTGCTCCACACGCTGGCCTACGACGACGCCGGGCGCATACGTCCGGTGATGCACCGCGCGTCGATCAGCGAGATGGTCGTGCCCTACGGCGACCCGGGTCCGATGCACGGGTGGAAGAACGCGTTCGACGTAGGCGAGTGGGGTCTCGGGCGGATGGCGAACTCGCTCAAGCTCGGATGCGACTGCCTCGGCGTCATCCACTACTTCGACGGCGTGCTGGCAACCGAGGCTGGCGACCCGTACCTCGTGGAGCACGCCATCTGCATGCATGAAGAGGACTACGGCATCCTCTGGAAGCACCAAGACCTGCAAGGGGGCACGACTGAGGTGCGGCGTTCACGCCGGCTGGTCGTGAGCTCGATCTCGACCGTCGGCAACTACGAGTACGGCTTCTACTGGTACCTGTACCTCGACGGCAACGTGCAGCTCGAGGTGAAGCTCACCGGGATCATCTCGTCGATGGCGGTCGCACTGGGCGAGGTGCCTGCGTTTGCCAACCTCGTGGCACCGGGCCTCGCCGGTCCGAACCACCAGCACTTGTTCTGCGCGCGCCTCGACCTCGACATCGACGGCACCGCGAACTCTGTGTACGAGGTGGAAGCCGAGCGCGTGCCGACCGGTCCCGACAACCCGTGGGCCAACGCGTTCCGCCAGCGCTCGACGCTGCTCGAGACGGAACATGGCGCGCAACGCGAGACGAATTCGGCCGCGTCGCGCGGTTGGAAGATCGTCAATCCGTCGAGCACGAACTGTCTCGACCAATGCGTGAGCTACAAGCTTGTCCCGACGATGTCGACTCCCACCTTGTTGGCGCATCCCGACTCGAGCATCGGGCGTCGTGCCGCGTTCGCCACGCACAACGTATGGGTCACGCCCTATGAGCGCGACGAGCGGCGTGCGGCCGGCAACTACCCGAACCAGTCAGCCGGTGGCGACGGCCTGCCCGCGTGGACCGCAGCCGATCGCTCGATCACCGACACCGATGTGGTGCTCTGGTACACATTCGGCGTCACCCACTTCGTGCGACCCGAAGACTGGCCCGTCATGCCGGTCGAGTACACGGGCTTCTTGCTCCAACCGATCGGCTTCTTCGATCGGAACCCCGCTCTCGACGTGCCGCCGCAGAGCTCCAACGGCAGCTGTCACACCTGACTCAAGGGGATTCCCATGGCCATTCGCGACAAGATGAGGGACAACGCGGCGTCGCACCTGCACCCCGGCGAGACGATTCAAGCGATCTTCGGAGCTCAGTCGGTCAGCCCCTATTGGTCGTTCGCTTCCATCTGGATCGTCATCTACAAGAACGCCTACCGAGTGATCGTGGTGACGGACACGCGCACCCTCGTGTGCCAGTCCGGGAGGTTCAGCATCACCCAGTGCAACGAAGTGCTCCGTGAGCTCCCACGATCGACGAAGCTCGGTCCCGCGAGCGGGCTCTGGTACAAGAGCGACGTGTTCGGCGAGCAGCTCTGGGTGCACAAGCGATTCCACAAGGACATCGCCGCGGCCGACGGCGCCGCTTGATCGACCAGCCCCCCGGCCCATCTTCGTCAGGCGGGCCGCGGGGCCATCACTGCCCCTAATACATCCAGGTTGCACTGCCGATGAACAGGGCATCGACGGCATGGGAGGCCCGAGATGCGTGGACACGAGCGGTGCGACGAGATCCTGCGGCTGATCGACGAGACCTTGGTGGAGTACGAACGCCAACAGCCCCCTCGACCGACCGATTCAATGCCCTCCATGGGCAGCGTCGTGTTCGTCGTGCGGTGACGTGTAGACAGCCAGGCCGAGCGCTTGGCGGCGGTGTTGAGCTGCGCTCTCGCTCATCGTGCACGCATGTCAGTCGGTATCGATGTGCGCCGGTGCGTCGCACGCATGGCACTCCAGCTCGAGCGTCGCGTGCTCGACGCCGAATCGTGCGGACAGCATCGTCTTGAGCGCCTCACCTTGTTGCTGGGCATCGTGCAGCGCGTACGCATCACACAACACAACGTGCGCCGACAGCGCGGTCAGACCGGCGCCCACCTCCCAGACGTGCAGGTGGTGCACTGCTTCCACATGGGGGTCTGCACTCAACGCAGCTTCGAGATCATCCAAGTCGAGGTGACGCGGCACCCCTTCCAATACGACGTTCACCGTGTCGCGCAAGAGCCCCCATGCCGAATACACGACGAGCATCCCGATCAGGATCGACACCACGGGGTCGAGCCAGTCGGCGTCGAACAGCAACACGCCCGCGCCAGCCGCCATGGCCCCTACCGACCCCGCCGCGTCGACTGCCATGTGCACGAACGCGCCCCGCATGTTGAGATCACGCCCCTGCGCGCGGCCCAGAATCACCGCGCTGACCACGTTGACCACAAGGCCAACGAACGCCACGCCCAGCAAGCCACCACCCGCGACGTCGGCCGGCTCACCGATCCGCTTCGCCGCCTCGACGAAGATCCACACTGCAGCAGCCAGGATCAGCGCGCCGTTGACCAATCCACCGAGCGCTTCGGCCCGGCGCAGCCCGAATGTCCGGCGCGCCGACGCCGGACGCAGCATCAACGACTGGGCGACGAGCGCGATCACCAACCCGGCGACGTCGGTCGACATATGTGCCGCATCCGCGAGCAACGCCAACGAATCGAACAGCAATCCGCCGACCACTTCGACGACCAAGAACCCAGCGTTCGCGATCAAGGCGATCCACAGGGCTCGCCGCGCTCGGCTCGTCCCCGCGGCGGCCGTGTGGTCGCGACCGACATGAGTCACGTCGCCCAGCTCGTGGGGCACCCTTCGACCTTCGGGGGTGGCATCACCTACATCTCACCGTGCCGGTCATCGTCGCGGGAGTGCCTGTCTCGAACGCGACGATTGGATACGCGTTGAACTTGATGATCTTCTTCTTCACGCTGAGCGCGACCGCCGAGTTGATCGAGTCGAGACCTTTCGAGTCGTCTTCACCATAGGAAACGCCGTCGATGTCAGCGGTGAACGCCGTGTACGAGCGCCGCTGGGTCGGGTCGGTCGCGGGCCCCGGGCCACCACTCGAGAGTTCACCCTCGATCCCAAGACTCGGATAGTCCTTCGCATCGAAGGCGATGTTGTAGCCATCGCTGGTGATCAAGCACTGACCTTTGGTTCCTTTGAGCGTCACGCTGGGCTCAACCGCGATCGTCAGGTTCACCTGCTTGATTGACCGTTTCGCGCCAACAGCCGCCGAAGCCGTGTTCGTGCCGACCGCTCCGAGTGCCGTCGCCACCAGCAAGGCCGCGCACGCTCCACGGGAACTCCAAGACTTCAACAAGTGTCCCTCGTCGTCCGCCAATGACCGTTACAGCAGGTCAGAGAATTCTACCGGTCACCAACGGCGACGCGTCGCGCGCTTTCCTGGAATCGTGAACGTGATCACTCTTCGGCGATCTTGGATTCATGGCTGTGGCGATGATGGACGTCGCTCACGTGAGCGTGCGCGTGAGCGAAGGGCTCGTGTTCGTGGAGATGCGAATGGGCTTGACCGGACGGCGTATCGGCGGGATGGACGTGCTGGTGGTGCTCGTCATGGGTGTGGAGGTGCTCATGTCCCAGCCGCTCGTGGACGTGCCGGTGTGCGTGGCGTTCGGTGGCCACAAGGACGATGCCAAGCGCCATCGCCAGTCCGGCACCGACCTCCAATACGCCGAGGTGCTCGGCAAGGATCACCACGGAGAGGATCGCACCGATGAAAGGCGCCGTGGCGAAGACAATCGATTCGCGCGCCGCGCCCAACAGGCGGAGCGCATACGCGTCGAGCACGATGCTGGCACCGTACGAGACGGCGCCAAGCGTCAGAGCTAGGAGCAGAACTCCCGAGATAGGAATGGTGTCGCCCAACGCGATTGCGATGATGAGGTTGATGCTGGCAGCTGCTCCGGTCTTGACGGCGACGAGTCGGAACGGGTCACGGACGCTGAGCGATTGCGTGAGGTTGTTGTCGATTCCCCAACCCACACACGCGAGTGCCACCAACACCACCCCCAGAACGTCGACTCCGCCACGACCCGAACCGACAGCGAGCAGAGCCGCGCCACTGAAGACCGTCACCGCGCCGAGTGCCGCGCGTCGCGAGAGGTGCTCACGGAATAGGGCAACCCCGATCACAAGGGTCGCGACCCCCTCGAGGTTGAGGAGTAGGGAGGCGGTCGTCCCTTGAATCCGCTCGAGGCCGAGCAAGAGCAACACTGGCGCGACGACCCCACCGCTCGCGATCAGGCAAACGAGACGCCCCGCGTCCTGACGCTGCAATCGCGTCTCTCTTGTTCCGCGGCGCCCAACGACCGCCGTCCCGACCGCAGTGAACGCACCGAGGTAGAGCAGCCCCGCCAGCGCCTGAGGGCTGATGTCGGCAAGCAGCTCCTTCGAGAACGGTGTCGCAGCCCCGAACAACACCGCCGCCCCAAGCCCAGCCGCAATTCCAAGCCGTGCACTCGATCGACCCGATCGGTTCATGAGCACGTCCTTACGCGACCCGCACTCGGGCAGTCACCACAACCGCGAGGGTACCGACACGGAGCACCGTCGGGATCGCACCCGTGGACTAACGCGAGACCCCGCGCCGGTCTTGGGTCAGCGAGTCCAGAAGTCGGATTCTTCTCGTTCAGCGGCTTCCGGAGGCACGGGGTTGGCTTCGGCATCGCGAACGCGGCGGGCGCGCCGATGCAACCGAGCTCCTCGCACCCGCCCGGTGGGTTGAGACACGAACTCCGCTGCTAGCCACGTGGTGAGTGGTACGGCAGCGACCAGGCCGATGCTGCCCACGAGCGTGCGGATGATCTCGGTGCCCACGATCTCACTGTTGGCGACCGTGCCCAACGATTGTTGCGCGAGGACGAACAGGAGGAGGAGCGGTAACGCGGCTCCGGCGTAGGCCAGCGCGAGCGTGTTGACCGTCGACGCAACATGATCGCGGCCGATGCGCAACCCGGCCCGGTAGAGCTCCCAGCGTGACATCGAGGGGTTTGCGAGGCGCAGCTCCCAGACTGCGGATGCTTGCGTGACCGTGACATCGTCAAGCGCGCCGAGCGCGCCGAGGACCATGCCGGCGAGCACGATGCCGCCGAGATCGAGGTTCTGTGTGCCGACAAGGACGAGGATCGCCTCTTCGCTCGTGAATCCAGTCAGTTCGGCGAGCTCCGTGAACAGTGTGGCCAGGCCGACGGTGAGCGCGAGCGCGGCGAGCGTGCCGAGGAGCGCGACGGTGGTCATCAAGCGCAACCCGTGTGCGAGGTACAGCGCCAGATACGCGATGGCGGCCGAACCCACCACCGCTACGAGGACAGGGCTTCTCCCCTCGACCAGCGCTGGGAGCACGTAAACCAGGAGGACCACGAGGCTCGCACCGAGTCCGATCAGCGCGCTTGCGCCGCGCCATCGTCCGAGCGCGACGACAACCACAACGAAGAGGATCGTGAGCCAGAGCAACAATGGGCGCCGTTGCCGGTCGCTGTACTGATATTGAAACCCCGAGTCGGCCCTGGGGTCGTAGGAAAGCACGACCCCGTCACCCGCTTCGAGATCAGGAGACGTCGGTGAATCCGGCAGCTCGATTCGCACGATCGCGCCTTGATCGGGGCCGGCGCTCAGGCGGAACCGGATTCGCGCGCATGGGACGTCGTCGGCGGCGGTCGTACCTTCACATGGGCGATCGATGCTCGACATGACGTCGGCTCCGTACACCTCGGTGATGAGTCCGAGCGCTTCATCGCTGCGCCGCACGTCTCCCTGCGGCCATGACACGACGAGGCCTACCCCGGTAGCAAACGCGAGCAGCAGGATGACAGCGACGAGCACACGCCGACGCGACGGCGAGGCGCGGAGATCCTCGCCTGAGCCATGGTCGTGCGACATCCACTGGAGTGTGGTCCCGAGGACACGTCCGACCGCGGCAATCCATTGGCAGTGCGTTGGCAGATGACGACTCGGATCAACTACCAGTCGTAGTGGGTTAGGGTGTTCTTGCTCCGCTGCTCTGGTCCCTGGCAGCACCTCCAACTCCTGGAAGGCGCGCATGGGACATGACCGGGGCCGCGCGACCACTTCGTTCGACGCTGATCGCCAGGTGCGCGTCTCAGCAGGCTGCGCTCGCCCCTCGTCGAACGACGTGATCACGTCATCGCGGGTGATGGCAGCGACGTGCTCCAACCCCTTTCGAACCGCGGATCGCTCGTGGTTGGCATGGGGTAGGTCGTCGGCTCGAGTGAGCAGACAGCGATGCAAGGGAGATCGACATGTGGGACTGGACCGGGAACATGGGGGGCTGGTGGTGGCTCATGGCCCCGTTGATGGTGGCGTTCTGGGTATTGGTGATCTGGGGCGCCGTCGCATTCGCGCGCCGCGACCGGACCACCGAAAGCGGCTCGCCGGATGCCGAGACGCTTCTCGCCGAGCGGCTCGGACGCGGCGAGATCGACGAGGCGGAATACCGCCGGCAGCGCGCGCTCATTCGGTCATGAACGATGTGGCAGCTCCTACGAAGGTCCGGGTCGTTGAAGTATTCGCCGACGTGTCGTGCCCCTTCACCCACGTCGGCCTTCAGCGTTTGGTCACACAGCGCAACCGGCTCGGCCGCGACGACGTCGTCCTGTGGGTCCGGGCCTGGCCGCTTGAGCTCGTCAACGGCGCACCTCTCGCCGGTGACTTCGTCGCCGAAGAGATCGGCGTCCTTCGGGACGGTGTGGCGCCGGACCTCTTCAAGGAATTCGATGCGGCGCACTTCCCGGACACAACGGTCCCAGCCCTCGCGTTGACAGCCTTGGCCTATCGGCGAGGGGACCTCACCGGCGAAGCGGTCAGCCTCGCTCTGCGCATCGCCCTCTTTGAGGAAGGGCGCGACATTGCGGATTCTGTCGAGCTCGCCGCAATCGCCCACTCGTATGGCTTGGACCCAGTCAGCACCGATGCCGAACGTTCAGTCCACAACGATTGGCACGAGGGTGAACGGCGCGGCGTAGTCGGCTCTCCGTACTTCTTCGTCGACGACCATGGGTTCTTCTGCCCGACCTTGAACGTCACGCACGTCGAAGGCGAACTCCATGTCGACGCTGACCTCCACGCCTTCAACGAGTTCGTCGCCACCGTCTTTGGCCGCGGCTGAGCCCAACGTTCGACCATCTGGAAAGTCGAACCGTCTGGTTCGGGTTCAAAGTGCCAACAAGAAGAGGAGACCGATGAAACGGGGATGGGGAGCAGCGGTGTGTGTGATCGTCCTGGCCGGAGCAGGGTTCGGCCTGGCAACTGCAGTCGGCAACGACGACGGCCACGGGTCGAATGACGATCACGGGCTGCGCGACGACCGCATGGCGGTGTTGATGGCCGACGGATCGATGCCGACTCAGATGCGCGGGTTCACCGAGATGATGAACGAGCTACGCGATCAGATGACGCCGGAGATGCGAACGCTCATGGATGACGATGCGATGTGGCAGCTCATGGAGAGCGGCGACCTCGAAGAGATGATGGATGAGCACGGGCAGCGCATGAGCGACATGCCCGGCATGGGCGGAGGCGGCGGCCACGGCGGCGCCGATCACGGGAGCGGTCCGAATGGCTGACCCGGCTACTGCCGATCAGAGCAATCTCGACCGAGGAGTATGACCATGTCTTTGCGACAAGCACTCACGTACCACCTACTCGTCCCCGGCGCGATCTTCGCGGTCCTGCTTGTCGTTGGAGTACCGCTCGGCACTGCGTTCTTCGTCGGCATGATGGCCGGCTGCATGAGCATGATGGTCATGATGATGGGCGGCGGCCAAGGGAACCGCAGCGACCGCGACAACGAGCCAACGTCGGGGACACGGTGACGAACCGATCGTCGACCTGAGTGGTGCATCGGCGCGTCCCACTCGCACGGCGGAACCTGCTCGCTGATCATCGTCGCCTGACTGCTGGCATCGCCGGCGTTGGGATAGCCCTGATGCTCGTGCTTGTTCTCGACGGGCTCTGGGAAGGCGTGCGCACGCGCGCGAGCATCTATCCCGACGAAGTCGGTGCCGACCTGTTCGTCGCCCAACGCGGCGTGGCCAACTTTCTCGGCGAGACGAGCTCGCTCTCGCGCAGCGTCGTCAGTGAAGTGCGCGCGACACCTGGGGTGCGCTTTGCCGACCCGGTCCGGGGCCAGTTCGTCGTGTTCGAGTTGCACGGCAAGAAGATCGCGTCGTACGTCGTTGGCTACGTCCCGGGTCGTCACGGCGGACCGTGGACGCTCGACGCGGGCCGCCGACCGCGCGCGGATGACGAGGTCGTCATCGACCGGGCGTTGGCACGCCGACACGGCCTCGAGCCCGGCGAAGTCGTGGAGATCGTCGGGACTCGGTTTCGGGTCGTGGGGCTGGCCGATGCCTCCGCGGTCATGACCGGCTTCGTCTTCGTCACCCACTCCGCCGCTGACACGCTCTTCCGCACACCGGGCACCACGAGCTACGTGCTCGTCGGAGCCTCGAACGCGCCGGCCGTCCAGGACCGGCTCGAGAACCACGGGTTGACGGTCTTCTCCCGGGATCAGCTCGCGGCGAATGACCGCAAGCTCTATACCGGGATCTTCGGTTCGGCGTTGAAGCTCATGGTTGGTGTGGCATTCATCGCGGGGTCCTTGGTGGTGGCATTGACGGTGTATGCGTCCGTGGCCGACCGCCGACGCGAGTTCGGGATCGTCAAGGCGATGGGCGCAACCGGGCGAACCATTGCCGCCATCGTGGTCCGCCAGGCGCTGGCCCTCACCGCGTTGGGCCTCATAGTCGGCATGGCCCTCTACCTCGCGGTCCGCGCGTTGCTCGCGCAGATCCGCCCCGAATTCACCGTGGTACTGACGAACGCTGGGTTGTTGCGCGCGATCGGTGCGGCGATCGTCATGGCCCTCGTGGCGGCCGTTGTACCGGCTCGGCGAGTCGCGGCGGCGGAGCCCGCAGCCGTCTACCGGGAGGTGTGAGGTGACGCGTTCGGTGCCGCTGGCGCGTCGCAACCTGTTCCAGGATCCCCGGCGCGCGGCACTCGCGGTTGCCGGTGTTGCGGTGTCACTCGTGCTCGTGCTGGTGCTGGATGGCGTGTTCGCCGGCGCGGTGCGTCAGGTGACCGCGTATCTGCGCAACGTCCCAGCCGATCTCATTGTCTCGCAGCAAGGCGTGCGCACGATGCACATGTCGGCCTCCGCGCTGCCCGACGGCTCGATCGAACGAGTCCGTGGGATATCGGGGGTCGCGTGGGTCGAAGGGATCCGTTTCACGACGGCGACGGTGCGCGCCGGCGCCGGCCGCCAACTCAGCTACGTGATCGGCTACGACACCGACACAGGGCGAGGTGGGCCCTCGTCCGTGGCTAACGGAGCGTCGCCCGGACCGGGTCAAGCAGTCATCGACGAGGTCGCAGCCGATGAGCTCGGCATCGGCGTCGGCGACAAGATCAGAGTGCTCGGTAGACCCTTCACGGTGAGCGGGCTGTCGGAGGGCGGCACGAGCATCACCAACACGACGACCTTCATCCGCAACGCGGACTTTGCCGAGGTTCGAGGTCCGTCGTTGAGCTATCTGCTTCTTGGTACCGAACCGGGCGTAAAGGTGACCGGCGTCGCTCGCCGGCTGGAGCGGGAGATCTCGGATGTCACGGTGCAATCCAAGGAGGAGTTCGTGGAGCAAG
Source organism: Acidimicrobiia bacterium (assembly GCA_031406505.1). Lineage (GTDB taxonomy): Bacteria > Actinomycetota > Acidimicrobiia > IMCC26256 > PALSA-555 > SHVJ01. Next base: position 44,282 of record JANOHN010000320.1, read on the forward strand.
AGGGCCTCATCATGAAGGACATGAGCGCGGACATCATGCAGATCATGTCGATCATCGCCTTCGCGATCGCGCTCGCCGTCGTCGCGCTCACGCTGTTCACCGCGACGCTCTCCAAGCTGCGGGAGTACGCAGTGGTCAAGGCACTCGGTGCACCGTCATCGCGACTCGCCCGGACCCTGCTCGTGCAAGCGACATGGTCGGTGATGCTCGCGCTGATCTTGGCTGTCGCGCTGAGCTTCGCTGCCGCGGCGCTCGTCGCCGCGATCACTCCAAACGTGCTGCTGCGCATCGAGACCGTGGCCATAGCGCGCGTCGCGGTCGCGGCACTCGTGGTCGGTACGCTCGGGGCACTCGTTCCTTTGCGGCGCATCGTTCGCCTCGATCCGGCGTCTGCGTTCCAAACATGACACCCACACCTCCCGCCCTCATTGCGCGAAATCTGACCAAGATCTACGGCGAAGGCGACCTCCTCGTGACCGCGGTGCACGACGTCGATCTCGAAGTCGCCCGCGGCGAGGTCGTGCTGATCATGGGGCCGTCCGGGAGCGGCAAGACGACTCTGCTGTCGATGCTTGGTGGCATGTTGCGCCCGACCAGCGGCACCGTCGTCGTCGACGACGTCGACCTGACAACCACCCGCGAACGCGACCTCCCTCGACTGCGCGTTCACAAGCTCGGATTCGTGTTCCAGGACTTCAACCTTCTCTCCGCACTCTCCGCGCTCGAGAACGTCGAGCTCGCCCTCAATCTCGCCAACGTCACCGGTGCAGACGCGACACGACGGGCCCGAGATCTCCTGGAGCGTTTCGGCCTCGGCGAACGCCTCGACTTCGTGCCCGGCAATCTCTCAGGGGGCGAGAAGCAACGCGTCGCGATCGCCCGCTCCCTCGCCAACGACCCCGCGGTGGTACTCGCTGACGAGCCAACCGCCAACCTCGACTCGAAGATCGGCCACGAGATCGCGCAGCTCCTTCGTCAGCTCGCGATCGAAGAGCAGCGCAGCATCGTGCTCGTCAGTCACGACCCGCGCCTCAAGGAGGTGGCGGACCGCGTCCTGTGGCTCGAAGACGGCACCTTCAAAGACCTTGCGCGTATGACTACCGACCCGGTGTGCGGCATGGCCGTTGCCCAACAGGACGGCCCACATTTCCAGTTCGACGGAACAACCTGGTGGTTCTGTGCGTCGTCGTGTCGTGACGAGTTCGCCGATGATGCCCAGCGGTTCGCCGAACGAGCTCGAGCCACTGCCTGATGCGAGCCAGCCACTCCGCGACCGCGGTGCTCGAGGTGAAGGGCCTGCACTGGGCATCTGAGAAGGCGGTTGTCGAGAGCACCCTCGGACGCCTCGTCGGCGTCAGGAGCGTCGAGGCGAACCCCGTAGCGCAGACGGCCACGGTCTCATACGACCCG
>JANOHN010000321.1:0-7640 GCA_031406505.1 Acidimicrobiia bacterium
CGGGTCGTATGAGACCGTGGCCGTCTGCGCTACGGGGTTCGCCTCGACGCTCCTGACGCCGACGAGGCGTCCGAGGGTGCTCTCGACAACCGCCTTCTCAGATGCCCAGTGCAGGCCCTTCACCTCGAGCACCGCGGTCGCAACGCCCCCGGAAGGCGATTGGTGCTCCGAGTGATCACTTTCGTCGGCGGGCCCGCGCGTGCTCACCGGTTCTCTCGATCCGAGAATCTCGCGACCACGCGCTCACCAGTCGATCCCAATGCGCACCTTTCGAGACGTCAAGGTGCTGCCGGGGACCGGGGCAGCGGGGCAAAAGAGAAACCTACTACTACGCCATGTACGACTACTTCATGTACACGAGTGGGGCTTTGACTCGCCTCAATTCAGGCGCGACCAGGGTCAGCGCCGCGTTGCAGGATCTTCGACGTCGTGGTCGGCGTGGCTCTGGTGGCCGCCACCCGCCATCATGAACACCATGCCCACACAACCCGTCATCATTCCGACGAAGAGCGCAGTGCCGAGCGGTACGCCGATTACCAGCAGCAACCCGAAGATCGCGCCGGGAATGACCAAGTGGTACTTCAACATCTGTTGGCCGCTCATGATGGTCCTCATTTCTGCCGCGGGCAGGCGCCCGAACGTATCGATAGTGTCGCCCCGCCACTGCCGGCCGTCCTAGGGTCCGATGACCCCACTTCCTGAGGATGTCGGTGCCCACGCCGAAGATCCCGAAGCTCGCGTGTCAAACGCAGATCGGGCCGCGCTCGGAAGTATGACCGCGACGGTGATCGACATGCTGCTTGGCGTCCTCGCGCGCGACGCAGAGGTGACCTAGACGAACGTTCGGTCTCTAGGCTGCTCAAGACTGTGAACGCTGACAGTGCCGCAGCAATGTCCGGCTTTGTCCACAACGGGCAACGTCGTCGTGCGATGCTCGTGGAGCTTCCGGCGTGCTTCGTCGATCGACTCGTCTGCGTCACAACACGCAGACGGCGGGCGCATGATCGCTTCGACGCGAACCTCTGAAGCTCGACGGTCGTCAGCTGCGACGCTGCAACACACGTCGCGCTCGGTGACAACGCCAACGAGTTTGGGGTTTTCCGTCCCCTCAACCACTGGCGCACAGCCCCAGCCGGAATTGCGCATGGCTCGCGCAGCTTCTGCCGTCGTGTCTTGAGGCGTACAGCACGAAGACGCTTCGATTGGGTTCATCACATCGCTGCAACAACTCATTGCCTGTCCTCCTACCAACGATGATGGAGCGGGAAGCCGTACGGGTCGGCACCTGCCACGGAGGCGCCGGAGCTGATACAACAACGGCCTCAGGGTGCGCCGCGGCCGAGCATCCGGTCGATCTGCGCTTGCTGGTCGCTCATCATCTCGGCGAACTCGCCGTTGCGCATGATCTGCCACATCGGGTCGTTGTCCATGATTTGGAGCATCGCAGGGGTTGCGTCGACGCGCATCTGCTCCATCATCGCCTGATGCTGGTCGAGCATGCTCTGTGCCTCGCCCGTCTGCGCCAGGTGTGTGAACCGGTCGTTGCGAAGGCCCTCAGCCGATGGCGCCGAGCCGGACCTGTCGATCCCGATACCGACCATGATCCCAAACGCAATGAGGATCACGCCGTAGAACCCGATCCATACCCACTTGCCATCGCGTCGCTGGGTGCTCTTGGGCGTGAACTGCGTAGCCGGGTCGCTCATGTCTCCAGAGTCGGCGAAGAAGCCCGTGGTGAGTAGGTCCAAACGTCGCAAGCAAAGGGACCTTCGGCCCATCCGAGACCGTCGGCACTTGGTTAGCGTTTTGGCGCTACGCCGCTGTCTCCACGCCTCGTCCTGGATTGGGGGTAACGAGGCATCCGCCTAGGAAGGCCGACGCATGACTGCGCGAACCGGAACACTCACCGGAGTGGTTGGCTTGGAGGCCACCGGGATCACCAAGTCCTATCGGCGCGGGGTCTGGCCCCGCCGACGGGTTCTGCCGGTCCTGCAGGGCGCCGACCTCGCCGTCGGCGCGGGTGAGGTCGTGGGCCTCGTCGGCGAGAACGGTTCGGGCAAGAGCACCCTCATGAAGATCCTCGTCGGCGCGTTGGAGGCTGACGGCGGCCGGGTGAAGGTCTCGGGCCGGATCGGCTACTGCCCGCAGGAGCCGGTGCTGTATGACCGGCTGACCTGCGACGAGCACCTCGAGCTGTTCGGCGTCGCCTACGGCATGGACGCCCAAGCAGTGACCCCCGCGGCCGAGGGCCTCTACGCGACGCTCGCCTTCGACCGCTGGCGGGGCGCCCGGGTCGACGAGCTCTCGGGCGGCACCCGAGCCAAGCTCAACCTGGCCTTGGCGCTGCTCGCCGACCCCGACGTGCTGCTCCTCGACGAGCCCTACGCCGGATTCGACTGGGATACGTACCTCCGGTTCTGGGACCTCGCCGCCGATCGGCGAGCCGCGGGCAGCAGCGTCGTGGTCATCAGCCACTTCATCGCCGACGAAGAGCGCTTCGACCGCCTCGTCGAGATGCGCGACGGCCGCACCGTCGAGCGATGACCACCCTGACCGCCCTCGTCAGCCGTCGGGCAGCGCTGGACTACGCCCGCCGGCCGCTGAACTTGGTGCTCCTCGTTGCCGTCCCGGTCGTTCTGGTGTTCGTGTGGGGGGCCACCCTGGCGGACTTCTCCAGGCTCGTCGGCGGCTCCGCGAACCGAGTCCAGGTCGAGGCAGCCACGGCCGGGTGGGCGACCGCGGTGCTGGCCGGGCTCGGCGGGTTCTTCCAGGTGTCAGGTTCGCGACCGGCGGATCGGCGACTCGCCGCTGCCGGGATGCGGACGGCCCCTGTAGTCGCGGGCCGTCTCGGCACGTGCATGGGGTTGGCGGTGGTGGCCTCGGCCGGCGGTCTGGCTGCGTTGGTCGTCCGTTCTGGTCTCAACGATCCCGGTCGGGCCGTCGCTGCGACGCTGCTCATCGGGGTCATCTACATGGCGCTGGGGGTGCTCGTCGGGACGGTGGTGCGCTCCGACATGAACGGGTCGCTGCTGATCACGCTGGTTTGGATCCTCGACGTGTTCCTCGGACCAGCACTGAGCTCAGGTTCATCGGCGCTGACTTGGGCGTTCCCGCTGCACTTCCCGACACTCGTGCTCACCAGCCAGGCCAGCGGTCACGCGGGACCTCTCAGTGACGTGGGCTGGTCGCTCCTCTGGGCGGTCGGCCTTGCGGGTCTTGCCGTGGCTCGACTCGCGGCAACCACCCGCCCGACGCGGCCACTGTCGGGCGCGCCAGCATCCTCCACGAGCAGCGTGGTCACCGCCGCAGCACCGGCGATCGCGTCGATCATCGCGCCAGCGCCCCGCCCGCCACCCGTGGCGCCAGTGGTCGCACCGCTGGCCGTGACACGGTTGACCACTCCATCGGCGGCGAACACCGTGCCCGTCACCGCCCGGGTCTTCGCCGTGCTCCGTGCGGGGATGCGGGAGTACCGACGCAACCGGATCCTGTGGGTGCTGCTCGTCGGCGTCCCCGCGGTCTTCATCGGCTTGGCTATCGCCGTGACCGTCGACGAACCCGGACCGCTCTCGCTCATCGACGGCGCGCGCGACTTCACCGCGATGATTTCCCAGCGCCGAATGCACGCAGCCACCATGGTTCCGGTCACCTCGGCGTTCCTCGCGGGCCTCATGGGCTTGTTCATCGTCACCAGTTCCGCCGCCGGCGACAAGCGCTTGGTGCTCGCCGGGTGCCGGCCCCGCGAGGTGCTGGCTGGCCGCCTCGGTGTCATCGGCGCAGCCACTCTGGTGACCGTTACCGCCGCGGTCGTCGTGTCCGGATTCTGGTACGCGCCGCAGCAGTGGGTCGTTTTTGCCGGCGCCAACCTGCTCATCGCCCTCACCTACGCCATGATCGGCGTGCTGGTCGGACCGCTCACCGGCCGCCTGGGCGGCCTCTACCTGATCCTGCTGCTGGCGTTCATCGACGTGGGCTTGGGCCAAACGGTCATGTTCCCGGGCGGTCCGCCCGCCTGGGGTGCCTTCTTGCCTGGCCGCGGCGCGTCAAAGATGCTGATCGACGGGGCGTTCACGCTCCGCTTCGACGAGGTTGGCTCCCTCTTGTTGGGCCTCGCCTGGCTCGCCGTGCTCACCGCCGCCACGACAGTCGTGTTCCACCACAGGACCGGCGCCGCTCGTCGCACCCGCGACCAACCAGGATCGCCGCCGACTCGGGCGATTGTGGTGGGCGGGGTCCAACAGTGATGGGGGCTTCAGCGCCAGGAAGTTGGGCCGCAGCTCGAGGGCTTCGAAGATCGAGTTGACATTGATTGGGTGGCACGTCGCTACCAGCTCCCCGTCGTGCAGCAACCAGCCGGTGCCGGGCGAGGCCGTGGCGGTTACGAGCGGATACGCGCTCGTTGCTGGCGGTACTCGCCTTCGTCGATGTCGCCGCGGGCAAGACGTTCAGCGAGCAAACCTTCGGCGTCCTGCGAACTGCTCGCAGTGGTCCGGTCTCGTCGCACGAGCACGCCCACACCCCACCAGATCACGAGTGCCCAGAACGCGATCATCAAAGGGGCCGTCAGCCACCACCAGCCGCCCATACGCCCGGTCCAATCCCACATGCTCGGTCTCCCTTCGTCGCGATGACGCTCTGTGGATATCGTGCAGGAAGAACCTCAGGTACGGGAGTGCCAGCGGTCATGCGCGCGCGGGACCTTCGTCCCGCGCCGACGCTGCTGCCTGAGCCGTAGAGTCGAACGCCTTGAACGGACTCCTCAAAGGGTGAGTGGAAAGATGCGCGGGGAATGAGGAAGCCGTCCGCCGAGAAGGCGTTGCCCCGTCCGTTGTCGGAGGCCGACGTGATCTTGGGTGTGGCCGATGCCGCGCCCGACGGCCTGGTGGTCACCGACCGGGACGGCAAGGTGCTCCTCGTCAATCGTCAGATCGAGGTGCTCTTCGGCTACGAGCGTTCCGAGTTGCTCGGCCACCCAATCGAGGACCTCCTCCCTGAGCGCTTCCGACAGGCTCACTGTGGGCATCGCGCGAAATTCCAAGCCGACCCACGGGCCAGGGCGATGGGGACCGGTCTCCGACTTTTCGCGCGTCGGAAGGACGGAACCGAGTTTCCGGTCGAGGTGAGCCTCAGCCCGCTCCGCTCCGGATCGGATCTCATGGCCGTGGCGGCAGTGCGCGACGTGAGCGAGCGAATCGCCGCCGAAGCACAGCTGCGTGAGGCCGCGCAGGAGCTGTCCCTGCTCGAGGACCGCGAGCGCATCGCCCGGGATCTGCACGACACCGTGATCCAGCGCCTTTTCGCAGCGGGCATGACACTGCAAGGGCTGTCCGCAATGCTGGGCGATGAGCACGACGCCACGCGCCGGATTGAGCAGGTGGTGGATGAAATCGACGGCACTATCCGCGAGCTGCGGACCGCGATCTATGCGCTCCACACGCGGGTCGAGCGACCCGCCGGCCTTCGCCAAGACGTCTTGCGGGTGCTCGGTGAGGAGCGAAGCGCACTCGCCAGCGAGCCGCGCATCAACTTCGATGGCGTGCTTGACGCGGTGCCGGAGCACATCCTCGAGGCGTTGCTCCCTGTGCTCAGGGAGATGCTCTCGAACGTCGGTCGCCACGCGCGGGCGACCGAGATAGCGGTGGATGTCAGAGCGTCGCCCGACGAAGTCGTGCTGATCGTGACGGACGACGGCATCGGCACCGGCGACGCGCCGGCGAGTGGCAACGGGTTACGGAACATGGTCGAGAGGGCGGAGGAGCTCGGGGGTGACTTCCACATCGATGCACGGCACGGCGGTGGGAGTGTGGCTGTGTGGCGGGTCCCCAACCGCGCCCGGTGAACGGAGGAGGACTTCCTCAACGCGATGGGACTTCCGACCCTTCCCGGTGACGGTCTCGTGGCCGATCGTGGATCTATGGAGCGCACAGGGACCGTCGCGTGAATGTCGAGCCGGCAGCGCGGACGGTAGATGGGCTCGGCGGTAAGAGCGCCCGCTCGGCGATTGCGCGGATCGACGCCACGCTCGCCACGTCCAACGCCCGCAACTCGTTCAGCCGCGACCAAGCGTTGCGTACACTCGGCGAGGTTGAGGCGAGTGTCGGTGACCCGATGCTGGCAGATCGAGTTGCCTTCGTCGTCAACAAGGCAGCGGCTTCCTACTCCGGCGACATGCTTGTCGATCGCGGCCGCTTCCTCGACACATTGCTCGACATTCGAGCATTGCTCGTGGGTCGCTCGCTCGATGGCTGAGGTAACTCGTGAGCTCGCTCGCACCATCGCTAGTGCGGGTCGTGTGAATCGTCCGATTGCTGCAGCTTCGCGGCGTACACAGCCGCTTGCGTGCGTCGCTCCATGCCGAGCTTGGCGAGCAGGTTCGATACGTAGTTCTTGACTGTCTTCTCGGCGAGATGCACGCGTTCAGCGATTTGGCGGTTGGTCAGGCCCTCGGCGATGAGATCGAGGATACGGCGCTCCTGTTCTGTCAACCGCGCGAGACGCTCGTCGGTGTCTGGGCCCTTGCGCAGGCGCTCAAGCACGCGAGCAGTGATGCTCGGGTCGAGCAGAGACTGGCCCGAGAAGACCCGACGAACCGCCTCGATGAGATCGGTGCCTCGGATCTGCTTGAGCAGGTAGCCCGCGGCGCCAGCCATGATGGCCTGGAACAGCGCGTCGTCGTCGGAGAACGACGTCAGGATGAGGCAGCTGATCTCCGGATGGTGCGATCGGATCTCGCGGCACACCTCGACACCGTTGCCATCGGGGAGACGCACATCGAGTATCGCGACATGTGGTTTCGTCGGCGGGATGCGGGCGAGGGCTTCCTCAGCGGTCTCGGCCTCACCGCAGATCTCGATGTCACCATCGGTCTCGAGGAGCTCGCGCACTCCGCGGCGAACCAACTCATGATCGTCGAGGAGGAACACGCGGATGCGCTCGCTCACCGTCAGAGTCTACGTGTCGCCGAACGAGCGCAGGGTACGACGCGGATCACTACGTTCTCGTTAATCGGCACTTTGGGAGCGGGTTTGCGACGAAAGAGCGAGCTGCTCGCACGGTTGAGTCGGGCCGTTCGACCCTACCAAGAGAGCCCGGTCCGACGGACACTGGCTCGCAGGACTCACAACAGACGCGGTGGGAGTTGGCGCTCGGGAAGGAGCCGCAATGATTGAGGAGCACGCGAGGTTGGAGCCACTCGCACAAGAAGAGTGCCTGGCGTTGTTGCGCGAAGGTGTCGTGGGGCGGATCGCGTTTGAGGTCGACGACTTCCCGGTGATCCTCCCAGTCAATTACCGGCTCATGGAGACCCGGGGTAGGGCATGGATCGCGCTACGAACGCGTCCCGATAACATCATCGAACGCGCACCGATCAATGTGGCATTTGAGATCGATGCCATCGATCCGATCCACCACCAGGGATGGTCGGTGCTGGCGAGGGGCACGCTTCACAAAGTTGATCCTGCCGCAGCTGACTTCCACACTCGGTTCGATCCTGCGCCATGGATCGAGACCGAGCGTGACTCGTGGCTCATCATCGACCCGTTCGCACTGACAGGGCGGCGTCTCCACGGGGCGCGACCTGAATGGGCATTCCTTGAGAGCGCCTATCTGTAATCCGTACGTGATTGCGTCCTAGCCTCAAG
>JANOHN010000324.1:0-6325 GCA_031406505.1 Acidimicrobiia bacterium
CGCTGCAGCCGTTCGCGATTTACAGCGGCGCGCCGGTGGCGATTCCCATCCTGATTGCGTTGCTCGTCTGCCTTATCCCGACGACCATCGGTGGGCTGCTCTCGGCCATCGGCATCGCCGGCATGGATCGGCTGGTGCAGCGAAACGTGCTCGCCATGTCGGGCCGAGCCGTCGAGGCGGCCGGCGACTGTTCCACCCTGCTGCTCGACAAGACGGGCACGATCACGTTCGGCAACCGCCAAGCCTCGGAGCTGGTGCCCGTCGCCGGGGTCGACGAGCGTGAGCTGGCTGATGCGGCGATGCGCTCGAGTCTTGCCGACGAGACGCCCGAAGGTCGCTCGATCGTCGTGCTGGCCAAGGAGCGGTACGGGCTCCGAGAGCGTGAGCTCCACGGCGCGACGCTCGTGGCCTTCACCGCGCAGACCCGCATGAGCGGCGTGGATCTCGAGGACGGCCGGGCGATCCGCAAAGGAGCGGCCGACTCCGTGCGCGGCTGGGTCGAGGCGCAGGGTGGCACCGTGTCGCCCGAGCTCGGGGATGCCGTCGACGCGATCGCCGCCAAAGGCGGCACGCCGCTCGTTGTCGCCGAAGGGAGCGCCGCGGGGGGAACCGCCCATCCCCCGCGCGCGCTCGGCGTCATCTACTTGAAGGACATCGTGAAGCCCGGCATCTCCGAGCGCTTCGCCGATCTGCGCCGCATGGGGATCCGCACGGTGATGATCACGGGCGACAACCCGCGCACCGCCGCGGTGATCGCCAAGGAGGCGGGTGTCGACGACTTCCTGGCCGAAGCGACGCCCGAGGACAAGATGGCGCTCATCCGCCGTGAGCAGGCTGGAGGCCATCTCGTGGCAATGACCGGAGACGGGACCAACGACGCGCCCGCGCTCGCTCAAGCGGATGTTGCTGTGGCGATGAACACCGGCACGCAAGCCGCCAAGGAAGCCGGGAACATGATCGACCTCGAGTCGGATCCCACGAAGCTCATCGACATCGTCGAGATCGGCAAGCAGCTGCTCATCACGCGTGGTTCGCTCACGACGTTTTCGATCGCCAACGACGTGGCGAAGTACTTCGCGATCATCCCGGCGATGTTTGCGGGGCTCGGCAGCGTTGCGGTGCTCGAAGACCTCAACGTCATGGCGCTCGACTCACCGCGGTCAGCGATCTTGTCTGCGGTCATCTTCAACGCGCTGATCATCGTGGCGCTCATCCCGCTCGCTCTGCGCGGCGTCAAGTTCCGACCTACGACCGCGTCCTCACTGCTTCGGCGCAACCTCCTCATCTACGGCGCAGGTGGCATCGTCGTGCCCTTCATTGGAATCAAGCTCATCGACCTCGTGGTCGGCGGACTGGGGGTGGTGTGATGCGGCGGCAGCTGCTCCCGGCGGTGGTCATGATCCTGCTCATGACGCTGCTCACCGGGCTCGTGTACACGTTTGCGCTCACGGGTTTCGCCCAGGTTGTGGCGCCGAATCGCGCCAATGGCTCGCGTGTCGAGGTCGACGGTGTGGAAGTGGGGTCCGAGCTCATCGGTCAGGCATGGGTGGACGACGACGGCGAACCGTTGCCCGAGTACTTCCAGTCGCGGCCGTCGGCGGCCACGACCAACCGCGACGCCGGCTACGACCCGAGCCTGAGTCTCGGCTCGAACCTCGGCCCGACGAATCCTGAGCTGCTGAAGCTCGTTGCGCGGCGGGTGCAGAGATACCGCGAGCTCAATGGCCTCGACAACAACGTCGCCGTGCCAGTCGACGCCGTGACGGCATCGGCCTCGGGTCTCGATCCCGACATCTCGATCGCCAACGCCCGACTCCAGGCTCCGCGCATTGCCGAGGAGCGAGGCCTCAGGCTTGCAAAGGTTCGGCGGCTCATCGATGAGCACACTCGAGCGCGGACATTCAGCATCCTCGGTGAGAAGCGAGTGAACGTGCTCTTGCTCAACCTCGCACTCGACGAGGTCGCGCCGGCCGGCTCGTAGGCTGATTCCATGGCACGCGGGAAGCTCCGGATCTACCTGGGAGCGGCGCCCGGCGTCGGCAAGACGTACGCCATGCTCAACGAGGGCTATCGCGCACACGAACGTGGAGCCGACGTGGTCATCGGTGTGTACGAGACACACGGGCGCGAGAGCACCGCAGCCCAGGCGCGCGATCTGGAGGTGATCCCCCGCAAGTCGATCGAGCATCGGGAGACGACGTTCGAAGAGATGGACGTCGACGCGATTCTCGCTCGGAAGCCTGAGCGCGTGCTTGTGGATGAGCTGGCCCACACCAACGTTCCGGGCTCCCTCCACGAGAAGCGCTGGCAGGACGTGGAGATGCTCCTCGACGCGGGGATCGACGTCATCTCCACGCTGAATATCCAGCACCTCGAGTCGGTGAACGACGTTGTGGAGCAGATCACCGGGGTGAAGCAAGGCGAGACCATCCCCGACGAGGTCGTGCGCCGGGCCGACCAGCTCGAACTCGTCGACATGTCACCCGAAGCGCTGCGCCGACGGATGGCCCACGGGAACATCTATCCCGCGGAGCGCGTCGACGCGTCGCTCGCGAACTACTTTCGACTCGGCAACCTTGCTGCGCTGCGCGAGCTCGCACTCCTCTGGGTCGCCGATCGGGTGGAGGAGAACCTCCAGGCCTATCTCGAGGAGCATGGGATCGAGGGCGCGTGGGAGACGCGTGAGCGCGTTGTCGTGGCGCTCACGGGTGCTCCTGGTGGCGACGTGTTGATCCGACGCGCGGCCCGTATGGCTCGCCGCGCGCATGGCGATCTCGTCGGCGTGCACATCCGCCCGACCGATGGACTTGCCGAGCGGTCGCCGGAGCTCCTGGCGAAGCACCGGCAGCTGCTCGATGATCTTGGCGGCGTGTACCAAGAGATCGCCGCGACCGATGTCGGAGTTGCGCTCGTCAACGTCGCGAAAGCCGAGCGCGCGACTCAACTGGTGCTCGGCGAGAGCAGACAGTCGCGGATGACGCACCTCATTCGCGGCTCGGTCATCTCACAGGTGTTGCGCGCCGCTGATTCCATCGATGTGCACGTGATCTCTACGACTGGGAGTGAAGAGGATCCCGCGGGTGTGCCGCTCGTCCGCCGCCGTTCGCCTGGGATCACGCGCCGGCGCCAGGTCGCGGCGCTCGTGGTGGCCGCAGTCGCCTTACCGCTCGTCACCCTGTTGCTCGACGTGCTGCGGGAGCAGCTCAGCCTGCCGAGCGTCCTCCTCATCTATTTGCTCGTGGTCGTGGCGGTGGCGTCCATCGGTGGGTTCCTCCCCGCGGCCATGGCCGCGATCGGCGGCTTCCTCCTGGGCAACTACTTCTTCACGCATCCGGTGCACACATTCACCGTCGCCGACGACGACAACCTCGTCGCGTTGATCGTGTTCGTGATCGTCGGTGCAGTCGTCGGCGATCTCGTGAGCCGGGTGGCTCGTCGCCGCGTCCAGGCCGCGCAAGCACAAGCGGAAGCCGAGACGCTGGCGCGACTCAGCGGCACGCTGTTGAGCGAGCAGGATCCGCTCCCCGCGCTCATGGTCGGGCTGCGCAGCGCGTTTGGCTGTGCCTCCGTCGCGGTGCTCCGACGGGACGGTGACGAGTGGCACATCGAGAGCTCGGCGGGCGAGCCGGTGCCGCAGCGTCCCGAGGAGGCGCAGGTGAGCGTGCCGCTTGATGCCGAGACGACGCTTGCTGTGAGCGGATCGGGGCTCGGGGCGTCCGACCTCAACACGCTGCGAGCCTTCACAGGGCAGCTTTCGCTCGCGGTGGAACGACGTCGCCTCCGGGCCGAGGCTGCCACCGCGGAGGGCCTCGTGGAGGCGAACGAGCTGCGCACCGCGTTGCTCGCGGCCGTGTCGCACGATCTGCGGACGCCGTTGGCGTCCATCAAGGCATCGGTGACGAGCCTGCTCCAGTCCGACGTGACGATCGCCACCGCGTCGCGCACCGAGCTGCTTGAGGCGATCGACGCCGAAACTGATCGTCTCAATAACTTGGTCGGGAATCTGCTCGACATGAGTCGGCTCCAAACTGGTGCGCTGGAGCTCGTGTGGCGCGCGGTCGGCTTCGACGAAATTGTTCCTGCGGCGCTGCAGAGCCTCGGCGACCCGGCCGCGCGCGTCGTCGTCGAGGTCCCCGAGACGCTGCCGCGCGTCAACGCCGATGCGGCGTTGCTTGAACGTGCGGTCGCCAATCTGCTTGCAAACGCGCTGCGAGCGTCGCCACCCGATCGACCGATCCGCATCTTTGCCGGCGCGACACCGGGACGGGTCGAGCTGACCATCGCCGACGAGGGGCCTGGCATCCCCGTCGACCAGCGTGAAGAGGTGTTCCGTCCGTTCCAACGCCTCGGCGACCGACCCGATGGCGACGGTGTTGGGCTCGGGCTCGCAGTGGCGCGCGGTTTCGTGGAAGCGATGCATGGCGAGCTCACGATCGACGACACGCCCGGCGGTGGGGCAAGCGTGCACGTCGCCTTCCCGGTGGCGACCTGACATGGATCCCGTGGCGCGCGTCCTCGTGGTCGACGATGAGCAGCAGATCCGCCGAGCGTTGACGATCAACTTGCGGGCTCGTGGATATGACGTCGACGTGGCCAAGACGGGGGAGGAGGCACTCGAGATCGCGGCCCGATGTCACCCCGATGTGGTCGTGCTCGATCTCGGGCTGCCAGGCATCGACGGCGTGGAAGTGATCCGTGGCATCCGCGGTTGGAGCCAAGTCCCGATCGTCGTGCTGTCAGTGCGCGAGACCGAGACCGACAAGGTGGCCGCGCTCGACGCGGGCGCCGACGACTACGTCACGAAGCCGTTCGGCATGGACGAGCTCCTTGCGCGCCTGCGAGCCGCGCTTCGGCGGGCCACACCTGGCGCCGAGGAAGCCGTGATCGAGACCCCCGACTTCGGGATCGATCTCGCGAGCAAGCGCGTCACGCGCGATGGCGAGGAGATCCGGTTGACGCCGACGGAATGGCACGTCGTCGACGTGCTCGTGCGGAACCGCGGCCGTCTCGTGGCGCAACGACAGCTGCTCCAAGAGGTGTGGGGTCCGCAATACCACGACGAGACCAACTACTTGCGAGTGTTCATGGCGCAGGTGCGCCGCAAGCTGGAACCCGACCCGTCACGTCCGCGCTACTTCATCACCGAGCCCGGCATGGGCTATCGCTTCGAATTGCCGGACTGAGCGCACGTACGCCCATTCCCACACGGGCGCGGGCCGGCTCCAGTCTTATGCGCTACGTGATCAGCACTACCAAGATGATGACGGCGATGAGTGTTCCGATACCGATGTACATCACGGCCCCTTTCTTGGGTCGGTGTGATGCACTCGTTGTTCCCGCTTTCCGGCGAAGCCAAACGCAAGCTGCGCGTCATCGCTTCGTCAAAGGCGAGCGTCAGACCCGTGCTTCCCAGTGCCATGCCTCTTCATTCGGAGAGCCTTGTTGCTGGTTCGCGGGCTGGAAGAACCCGTACTCGGCCGCGTGCGCGGCCAGCCACGCGAAGCCGGGTGATTCGAAGGTGAGCTCGCCGAGCTGATCTTGGAAGTCGACGGCGCGCCCCAACCCGTGCTTGCTCGTGCCCGGGACGGCAGCGTTGCCGCATTTTCCGATCGAGCAGTAGTAGTTGCGCCACCACACCTGCCCGTCGTAGCTGCGATAGCACGACTCGATCTGCGGCGGTCCGGCGACGCCGGGCGGGAGGAAGCTCGACTGCTCGGGGGTGAGCCCAACTCCCTCGGCATTGGCCGCGGCGAGGAGCGCACGCAGCCCGGGGGCTGCTTCGTTCACCACCTTGCACTCGGCGGTGATGAGCGTGAGCGCACCCTCGGGGAAGCGGCCGTTCTGCAACGGTCCGGTGACGGGAGCGGGCCAGAGGTTCGTGCAGGCGGCCATGAGAACCGCGAACGCGATCGCGAGCACTGCCGGGGGTCGAGACGTTTTCACTGCTCAGACGTTAGTCAGCAGTAGTTGAACTGACCCCCGCGCACTCGGCCCACGTCGATCGCGCGTTGGAGCTCGACACGGCGGCACGGGCGGTGGTGGAGGTCAGTCGGGCGAGTCGGGCGAGTCGGCCGGGTCAGGGTTTCCCGAACGGCCGGCCACCAGGCCACCGAGCATGCCCAGCGTCGCCGCGATCACCAGATGGCCGAAGACCTGCCCGGGGCGCAAGGCGGAGTCGCGGCCGCTGAACAGCCCGCGATCGTCCTCGCGCGCGACCCAGATGACGATCCGCACGGGGATCCACACCACGAACACGCCCAACCCCGCGACCGAGCCATGCGTGAGCGGCGAGTCAGGCCGGGCCCGGGCGGCGACCCAGCCGGCC
>JANOHN010000297.1:0-18022 GCA_031406505.1 Acidimicrobiia bacterium
GGCCAGCCACGCAGCCCGGCGCCGCTCGTACACGGCACGCGCCTCGTCGAGCGAGAGACTCATCGGGTTCCCCACATCAGACCAACACCTTGTACGCAGCCTCTACGAGTGCTGCGGCTCGCGGGTCGACGTTGGTCATCGACATCTTCATCTGGCTCATCACGTACGCGAACCCGAGCCCTCGGTCGGGATCGGCGAACGCAACGGAGCCACCGGCGCCCGAATGGCCGAACGTACGTGGGCCGATGGGGCGCGGGAACGTGGGCGCGAGCATGAAGCCGAGCCCGATCGTGAGCGGCTGGCCGACCACGCAGTCGGGCCCGTCCGACCACACGACGCTCGCGCGTGCCACGGTCTCGTCGGACAGGAGGCGCACGCCGTCCACCTCGCCGATGCACGCGGCGTACATCCGCGCCAACGAGCGCGCGTCGCCGTGCCCGTTCGACGACGGCAACTCGGCCGCGCGCATCTGCCGGGTGTTCCACATGTCGTTGTAGGCGAACAATCCCGAAGGGCCGCTCATGACCCGACCCATGAGCGTGGACTGGTCGCCCAGCACCTGGTCGACCAGTGCCTGCGTCTCGGCGTCGTACTGCGCCGGATACATGCGCGCGACCCGCGGATCGAGCTCCTCCGAGACACCGATGTAGTAATCGAGCCCGAGCGGCGCCGCGATCTCCTGCGCGAAGTACGTGCCCGGGCTGACCCCCGTGATGCGGCGGATGATCTCGCCGACGATCCAGCCATACGCGCGCGTGTGGTAGCCGTGCGTCGTCCCTGGCTCCCAGGCCGGCGCTTGTGCGGCAATGCCCTCCACGATCGGGTCCCACGCAGCGACGTCGTCGAGCGTGAAGTCGCCTTGCACCTCAGCAAGTCCGGCGCGGTGTGACAACGCCCAGGCCACCGTGATGTGCGCCTTGTCGTTGGCCGCGAACTCAGGCCAGTAGTGGGCGACCGGCGCGTCGGGATCGAGACGCCCCGCTTGGATGAGCGTGTTGGCACAGACGGCGGTCGCGCCCTTCGTGCACGAGAACGTGATGACGATCGTGTCGCGGGTCCACGACCGCTCGGGCTCGATCTCGGCGAGGCCACCCCAGATGTCGACGACCGGCGCGCCGGCGAGGTACACGCAACACGCGGCTCCGACCTCGTCGTGCTCAACGAAGTTCTTCGCGAACGCGTCCGCGACGCCCTCGAACCCTGGCGCGACCACACCGTGAACCTTCACCATCGCGCGCACGCTCAACCCCGCAAACGCTGCAACGTCGCGTCGGCCTCCCCCATGATCCGCTCGATCAGCTCGGCGACCGTCGGCAGCTCGTCGATCACGCCGACACCCATGCCGGTCGGCAGGATCCCCGTCTCGAGATGGCCGTCAACCATGGTCGCCTTGGTGAGCATGGGCGCGTTGGCAGCCATCATCATCTGTCCGTAGGTGAGGTCCTGGCTGCGCTTCATCGCAAGCCCTTCTCGGATGAGCTCGCGCAACGGTGTGCCGGTCAGCTTGCGGAATCGGAGCGCGTTGATCGCAGCTCGCGGGAACGCAACCAGTCGGCCAGCACCTTCGAGCCGGTCGATCACTTTCGTACGGATCACCCGTTGTGGCGCGCCGTCGATGGCGCGCGTGACCACGGTGCCGGTGACCGGGGTGTCGAGGTACACCGACTTCACGGCGTCGGGAACGCGGCTCTCCTTCGTGAGCAGGAAGCGGGTGCCCATCGCGATGCCTGCGGCCCCGTACGCCAAGGCCGCGACGAGTCCACGACCATCGAAGAACCCGCCGGCCGCGAGCACCGGGATGTCGACGGCGTCGACGATCTGCGGCACGAGCAACGTGGTCGGCACGACACCCGTGTGGCCGCCACCTTCCGTACCTTGAGCGATCACCGCGTCCACACCGAGCGCGGCCACCTTCTCGGCATGGCGGCGTGCGCCGACGGTAGGCATGACCACCAAGCCTGCGTCCTTGAGCTTCTTGACGACTCGTTCGGCCGGCGGGCTCGCAAAGCTGGCCACGCGCACACCTTCCGCGATCAACACGTCGGCACGCTCTTCGATGTCGGGCGCGTCGGCGCGCAGGTTCACACCGAACGGCTTGTCGGTGAGCTCCTTGATGTCGCGCACGGCAGGAAGCAGCTCCGCGAACGTGAGCGTGGCACCAGCAAGGATTCCGAGACCACCCGCATTGCTCGTGGCCTGCGTGAGCCCGGGCCCAGCCACCCAGCCCATGCCAGTCTGGACGATCGGGTACTGCACGCCGAAGAGGTCACAGATCCGAGTGTGCAGCGCGGCCTGCATCAGGACCTCGGAGTGGTCACGATCGGAGCTCTCCGTCGCGGAGCGACTTCGGGTCGAGGAGCTCGCGCAGGAAGCGCAGATCGTCGTCGGTCGGTACCCGCGTCTCGGGCACCTCGGCGTCGACGACGAGCGGGAAGCTCGTTGCGGCTTGCACGTCCTCCACGGTCACGCCGGGGTGCAAGGAGCGGATGCGCATCGAGTGGTCGGGCGACTCGAAGTCGAGGACGGCGAGGTTCGTGACCACGCGGCGGATCTCGTGGAACTCGCGCGCGGCCGGAACGGCGAGCTCGATGCGGTCGTAGCCGACGCCCGACACGCAATCGACGGTTTCCACGAACACACGCGGCGAATGCTGCGGAACCCAGTAGCTCGTGGGGTGGTTGATCGTGTTCCCCGGCGCGCCGCGCACACCCAGCAGCTGCGTCTTGGGCTTGGCCCACGGGCCGATGCACGCGATGTTCTGATTGCCGTAGCGGTCGATCTGCGTCGCACCCATCATCACGTGACGCTTCCCAGCCCACACCACGTCGAACACCTTCGCGAACGGCATCCACGCCTCGACGACCTTGGGTGCGTCGAGCGCCGCGTCCGACGCGATCGGCGCCGCAATCTGCAGGGCGTCGCCGTCGGTGTACACGAGGTCGGGCTCGAAGGTCAGCGCGGCCAAGCGCACGCCGAGGGTCGGGATCATCCCGATCGGGCTGGCGAGGATCTCACCGTCGCCACGCCAAGCTTCGGCGCACGCGACCACGCAGACCTCAGCGAGGGTTGGGTCGCTCATCCCCCTTTGCTCCGCTTCCACTCTGCTACTTCCGCTCGCTGCGCTCGCTTCATCCGCTGCGCTCGCTCCGCAGAGATTCTTCGGCAAGCCGCTGGTACTCGGGCTCGGGCACGTCGATCCACTTCGTGCGGAACGCTTGCCACGCGTCCTCATCCTTCGCGGTCGCGGCGTACTCGCGCTGCAAGGCCTCGTCGCGTTGGTAATCGGGAACGCAATGGGTGAAGTGCGCGCCGAACGGCGCCTCGACCACACCGTGCGTCCACATCCGACTGATGCGAATCGTCTCGGGTGCGCCGGCGCTCGCGAACTCATCGGGAGTGACGACACGCTCGCACGACACGAAGGTTCGGTCGGCAGCCATGGCGAACAGGTCGTCGAAGTACCAGTCGGGACCGAGGTACTGCGCGTCGCCGCGCGCATCGGCTCGGTTGGCGTGCAGCAGGGCCACATCGAGTCGAAGCGCAGGCATCGCTACGAGCACCTGCCCGTCGTACGGCGACGTGACCGTCTGGAGGTCGGGGTTGTTCTCCATGATCGCTGAACCGAGTCCGGCCCGACACGGGAGGAACGACACCCGCCATGCGGCGGCGCGCAGCCCGAGCTGGAGCATCCCCTCGTCGAGCTCCATCGCCTCGATCGTCGCGTTCTGGCGCGCGGCGCGGAAGTGCGGCTCGAGCGGGATCGTGTCGAGCGAGACGAACCCGTAGACAGCCTTGCGCACCTTGCCGGTCGCGCAGAGCATCCCGACATCGGGTCCGCCGTAGCTCACGATCGTGAGGTCGCGCAGATCCGAGCGCAGGATCTCGCGCACGATCGACATCGGCTTGCGACGCGATCCCCAGCCGCCGATGCCGATCGTCATGCCATCGCGCAGCTCGCCAACGACGTCAGCTTCAGTGAGTCTCTTGTCCTTCACTCCGGTCGCCGTCACGCGGCGAGGAGGCTACTGGACCGCGTGTCAGCCACCCCGAGCCGCTTCGATGGTTGCTGCTGCCGCGGCTGGATCAGGGACCTCGAGGACGAGTCGGTCCCAGCGTTCGTCGCGTAGGTCGACGACGAGCACCTCCGCCGAGCGGCGCACGGACCAGAGCTGGCGCCCGCCGCCCTTCGACCGGTAGAGCCCGGCCGCGATCACGCGTGGCACGTACGTGCCGCCGAGACGAAGTGAGAGCGTGCGGAGCTCCTCGGCGCGAGCACCCACGTGCGCACCAGAGACATGGTGGAGCGGCACCCGCACACCGCGTCGGAACGCCCACACTACGTCCCATCCCGTGAAGCGCACGGCGAGCGCACCGGCACCGACGTCGATGGCGACCGCCACGAGCGGACAGTAACGGGCGCGACCCTGCGCCTGAAGATCAACCCGTCCGCGTCAACCGGCCGTTGGCCTCCAGTCAGCGAGTCACGATGATGCTGGAGCCGTGGCCGAAGAGGCCCTGGTTGATCGAGAGCCCGACCGTGGCCCCGTCGACCTGGCGCTCCCCCGCTTCACCCCGCACCTGGGTCACGAGCTCACACACCTGGGCGATCGCTTGGGCCGGGATCGCCTCACCGAAGCACGCCAGGCCGCCGCTCGGGTTCACCGGCACCCGCCCGCCCAGCGATGTCGCGCCAGAGTGCAGGAGCGCCTCGGCTTCACCCGGCGCGCAGAGCCCGATGTTCTCGTACCAGTCGAGCTCGAGGGCGGTGGACAGGTCGTAGACCTCGGCACAGCTCAGGTCGTCGGGACCGACACCGGCCTCCTCATACGCCGCGTGTGCGATCGAGTCGCGAAACGAACGCTTGGGGAGCGCCGCGCCGATCGCCGAGTCGGTCGCGATGTCGGGCATGTCGAGATACGTGTTCGGGTACGTCGGCGTCACCGTCGACACGGCCGCGATGCGCACCTGCCGAGCCGTGTCGGCCTGGCGCGCGGCGAACTCTGCGCTCGCCAGCACGACCGCCGCGGCACCGTCACTCGTGGCACAGATGTCCACCAAGCGCAGCGGGTCGGCAACCACCGGCGACTCGGCGATCTCGTCCTCGGTGAACTCCTTGCGATAGCGCGCGTTCGGGTTGTGTACACCGTGGCGACTGTTCTTCACCTTCACCGCGGCGAAGTCCTTCGCGGTTGCGCCGTACAGCTCCATGCGCCGGCGCGCGTATAGCGCGAAGTACGTGGGATTCGTGGCGCCGAGCACGTGAAAGCGAAGCCAGTCGGGGTCGGTTGGACGATCGCCCGGAAGCGGGCCGAAGAACCCTTGCGGAGCTGTATCGGCGCCGATGACCAACGCCACGTCGGCTTGGCCGGCGCGGATGCGGGCACGCGCCGCCTCGATCGCGACCGCACCCGACGCGCACGCCGCGTACGTGGACGAGACGGGGATCCCGCGCCATCCCAGTGCTTGCGCCAGGGTGGAACCAGCCACGTACCCCGGGTACCCGTTGCGCATCGTGTTCCCCGCGGCCAAGTACTGCACGTCGCCGAGCGTGAGCCCGGCATCCGCGAGCGCAGCGCGCGCGGCCACCACCCCGTATTCGGCGAAGCTCTTGCCCCACTTGCCCCACGGGTGCATCCCCGCGCCGAGGATGACGACCTGGTCGTCAGTCACGGTTGGTTGTTCCTGTGGCCTGCCACTTCCAGACCGTGTGCACCGCCTCGTCATCTTCGTAGAGCGGCTCCACCACAAGCTCCATCTCGGTGCCGACGGTCAAGCCGGCGATGTCGGTGCCGGTCGCGAGCTGGCCCAGCACGACCATGCGCTCCTCCGCGAGCTCCACGGCGGCGACGCCGTAGGGCTCGAACGGCTCGCGCGCGGGGTACGGCGGCGGGGGCGCGTAGCGATTGTCGGTGAACGACCAGAGGGTGCCCCGCGTCGAGAGCTCGACTTCATCGAGCGCATCACCGTCGCACGACGGGTTGGTGCAGAACGACCACTGCTTCGGGAAGAACACACCCCCGCAGGCGGGGCAACGACCCCCGAGCAATCGGCCCGAACCGTCCGGCTCTTCACGGAACAGGCCCTCGACGACCGGCACGCGCGCCTTGCTCACGCCAGGTCTTCGTTGGTGCGCAGCTCGGCGTCGCGCTTGTCGAGGAACGCTTGGCGCAGCTCGTCGGAGTCGCCCCAGAGCTGGAGCTCGTAGGTGAAGCCTTGCTCGAACCGGTAGGCGCGCTTCACGTCGACCGGTTCGATGGCATTCAGCGACTCCTTGGCCTTGCGGATCACGAGCGGGCTCTTCGCAGCGATCACCTGTGCGATCTCGCGGGCCGCGTCCATGAGCTGGGCGCGCGGCACGACGCGCTCAACCGTGCCGTACGACAGCAGCTCCTGCGCCGTGACCATTGCGCCCGTGTAGAACATCGCCCGCACCTTGTGCGCCGGAACGAGTCGCGCCAGATGTGTGCCCACACCGAGCGCGCCTCGGTCGACTTCGGGCACCCCAAACTGCGCGTCGTCGGCCGCGACCACGATGTCGGCGTTGCCGGCGATCGACACACCGCTGCCCAAGCAGTACCCGTGCACCGCAGCTATGACGGGGACCTCGCAGTCCCAGATCGCCGCGAACGTGTCCCAGCAACCTTTGCTCACCTTGAGGAGTGAGTGCTTGGTGGGATCGGCGGCGAGCTCTTTGATGTCCACGCCCACCTGGAACCCGCGGAGCTCGGGGTTCGCCGCGATGATCATCACATGCACATCGGGATCGCTCCCGAGCCGGCGGATCGTGTCCGCGAGCTCGGCGAACCCCGCCACTGGCAGCGCGTTCACCGGCGGGTTGTCGATGATCACTTCCGCGACGTGGTCGCGTACCTCAGACCGAATCACTCGCGCAGAGCGTAGTTGTAAAGGTTCAGATACGGTCAGGGCGTGGCCGACGAGAACCCGCTCGACTTCACCGGGAAGGTGGTCGTCGTCACCGGCGGCTGCCGGGGCGTGGGGCGCGGCATCGCGGAGTCCTTTCTCGCGGCGGGTGCCGATGTCGTCGTGTGCTGTCGCAACGAGCCGGAGACGCTGCCTGCGGTCGCCGGGCGCGAAGCCATGTTCGTGGCCGCCGACGTGCGCAAGCCCGACCAGATCGACGCAGTGATCGCGGCCACGACGGAGCGCTTCGGCCACCTCGACGTGCTGATCAACAACGCCGGTGGATCGCCGCCGGCCGACCCGGCCACGGCATCACCCAAGTTCTCGACGGCGATCATCAACCTCAACCTGATCGCGCCGCTGGTGTTCTCGCAGCGGGCGAATGCGGTGATGCAAGCGCAGCCCGAAGGCGGCGTGATCCTGAACATCGGGAGCCTGAGCGGGCTCCGGGCGAATCCCGAGAGCGCCGCGTATGGCGTCGCGAAGGCCGGGATCGTGAACCTCACCGAGACGCTCGGCGTCGTCTTCGCGCCGAAGGTCCGAGTGGTGTGCGTGACCGCCGGACCCATTGTCACCGAGCTCGCGCACATCTATTACGGCGACGACGAGGGGATCGCGGCGGTCGGAAGCACGATCGCGTTGGGTCGCATGGCGGATCCGTCCGATGTGGCCGACGTGTGCCTCTTCGCCGCGTCATCGCTGGCGCGCTACGTGACGGGCACCCAGATCGTGGTGCACGGCGGCGGCGAGAAGCCCGCATACATGAACGCCGCAAACGCAGACTCGTAAGCGCAGCCGGCCGCAGCTTCTAGCGAACGCCGAGGTACTGGTACCAGCGCTGCTTCGAGCGATCGGTGAGCTCCACCGCGCCGTTGCGGTGCTGCCAGCTCACCAGCACCTCCTCGTCTTCGAGGAACGCCACGAGGTCGTCGTGGGGCTTGGCGACGAAGGCCATCCAGAGGCTCCCGCGCAGGCGAAGCTCCCGCACCGACTCCCGCTCGAGGCGCCACTTGAACTCGCGCAGCGCGCCCAACGCGCCGAGGGCAATTGGTCGGACACGGGCGCCGCGCACCCGCTCAACATCGATCGCAACGACGTCGCGCACGCGCCGTGCCACCAGCCACGGCTCTGCACCCCCGCCGTCGAACATGCCAATCGCAAAGTCCTGTGACCGCAGCAGCCGGGCCATCGGGCCGACGACGTCGTCGCGGGCAGGCTGCTTCGCCGTCGCGGCCTTGATGGACGACCTCCATGGCACAACGCCGATCGGGCTGAGCAGCTCCACGTCACGCTCGCCGCGTTCCTGCTGCCAACCTTCGAGCACGGTCAACGCGCGTGGGCGCAGGTCGAGTGAGACCGAGCCCTGGCGGAGCTCAGGGACCCACCGTCGGATGGTGATCGCCGGGAGCGGATCGGCAGCCAACACGCGGGTCCGGGTCTTGTCGAGCGCAACGGTCACCGTTGGCTTCTTGGTCTTCGTGGGCTTGCGGGCCCGGCCGATGGCGAACACGCCGGCTTCGAGATCCTCCGTGTAGAACCACAGCTGATCGCTGGCCGCGACGTCGACGAGCGGTCCACGCAGCTCGCATACCGCCTTGTCGAGGCGCCCACCGATCGCCGCGTCTTGGAGCTTGGCGAACGCGTTCTCGACGGTGCGGCCCGACGCTTGCGCGAAGCGCACGTAACGCGACACGGGGACGAGCCAGGCGCTCACAAGAGACAGTCTGACCGCAGACCCACTCCCTGGTTACGGATGCTGTCCCTGGTTACGGATGCTGGCTGCTCACCGAGACGACCTCACCCGTCATGTAAGACGAGTAGTCGCTGGCCAGGAACACGATGACGTTCGCGATCTCCCATGGCTCGGCCGCTCGGCCGAACGCCTCTCGTTCGGTGAGCTCGGCCAGCAGCTCGTCGGTGGTCGTCTTGGCGAGGAACGGATGCATGGCCAGGCTCGGTGCGACGGCATTCACCCGCACGCCGTGCGGTGCGGCTTCGAGCGCAGCGCAGCGGGTGAGCGCCATCACCCCCGCCTTGGCGGCTGCGTAGTGGGCTTGCCCGGCTTGCGCTCGCCAGCCGAGGACCGACGCGTTGTTCACGATCACACCCGAGCCACGGCGTTGCATGTGGCGTAGCGCCGCGCGTGTGCAACGGAACGTGCCGTTGAGCGTGACGTCGAGCACGCCGTCCCACTCCTCGTCGGACATGTCCACGAGATCTGCGGTCCCTCCGAGGCCGGCGTTGTTCACCATGATGTCGATGCGCCCGTGAGCCTCGACCGCGTCTTGCACGAGGCGGGTCACCTCGTCGTCGCGCCGCACGTCGCAGCGGACTGCGAGCGGCACCGTGCCGCAGAGCTCGCCGAGCTGCTCGGCGGTCTCGCCGAGGCGCCGCTCGTGGTGGTCGCTCACCACCACCGTTGCCCCCTCTTCGGCGCACCGGCGCGCGGTGGCGAAGCCGATGCCGGTGCCGGCGGCCGCAGTGACGACGACGATCTTTCCCTCGAGCAGAGCGTGCCCAGGGACTTCGGGCGGTGGAGTTGTGGTCACGATGGCTCCTTCGGTAGTCCCAAGGCGCGCTCGCCGATGATGTTGCGCTGGATCTCGTTCGAACCGCCGTAGATCGTGTCGGCCCGGGTGTAGAGGAACATCCGCTGCAACGGTGAGAGGTCGTACGGGAGTGCGTCGGCGATCTCCGCGTCAGGACCGAGGACGTCTATCGCCAGCTCGCCGAGCGAGCGGTGCACGGTGGCCCAGAACAGCTTGTGCACCGACGTGAGCGGTGTCATCTCGCCACGCGAGAGCGGCGTGAGCGCGCGCAGCGCGTTGTACCGCATGATGCGCAGCTTGATCGTGGCATCGGCGAGTCGCTGCCGGACGACCGGGTCGTCGCCACGGCCGCTCTTGGTGGCGAAGTCGCGGATCGTGGTGAGCTCGTTCTCGAAGTTGAGCTGCTGACCCAGCGTGAGTGCACCTCGCTCAAACGCGAGCGTTCCCATCGCGACCTTCCAGCCGTCGTTCACGGCGCCCACCACGTTGGCCGCGTCGGTGCGCGCGCCATCGAAGAAGACCTCGTTGAACTCGGAGGTGCCCGTCACCTGCTGGATGGGACGGATCTCCACGCCGGGCTGACGCATCGGGACAAGGAGGTACGAGATGCCTCGGTGCTTCGGCGCGTCACGGTCGGTGCGGCACAGCGCGAAGCACCAGTCGGCCCAGTGCGCGAGCGACGTCCACACCTTCTGGCCGTGGATGACCCACTCCTCTTGCCCATCGGCAGACGTGGTGAGCTCGGCCCGGGTGGCCACGTTTGCGAGGTCGGAGCCCGCGTCGGGTTCGGAGTAACCCTGGCACCAGAGCTCGTCACCGCTCGCGATCGGCGGCAGGAACCGGCGCTTCTGGTCCTCGCTCCCGAAGTGGATGATCGTGGGCCCGAGCAACCCCTCGCCGACGAGCCCGACGCGCCCAGGACCCTGCGCGCGCGCGTACTCCTCGTAGAAGATCACCTGCTGGATCAACGAGAGGCCACGACCACCGAACTCCACCGGCCACGCGACGCATGTCCATCCCGCGGCGCCGAGGGCGCGCTCCCATGCATGGCGTTCCTCGAAGAGCGCATGCTCGTCGCCGGGGCCGCCCCGTCCGCGCAACGCCGCGAACTCACCGGTCAGCTTGTCGGTGAGCCACACACGGGCTTCCTGGCGAAAGGCCTCGTCCTCGGCCGAGAAGCGCAGATCCATCGCCGGGAAGGGTAGTGAACCCTCCTGTTCTCTACGATGTCCCCGATGGAGTTCCGGAACGCCGACGAGCTGAAAGCGGGAGTGGGCACGCACCTCGGCTTCAGCGACTGGACGACGATCGATCAGGCGCGCATCGACACGTTCGCCGAGGCGACGGGTGACCACCAGTGGATCCACGTCGACCCCGAGCGGGCGAAGGACGGGCCGTTCGGTGCCACGATCGCGCACGGCTACCTCACGCTCTCGATCACGAACCTGTTCTTGCCCGAGCTGCTCGTGGTACCGACGGCAACCGCAGGTGTGAACTACGGCGCCAACAAGGTGCGCTTCCCCGCGCCCGTCCCGGTCGGGTCGCGCATCCGGATGGGCTGCGAGATCATCGAGGTCACCGACGTGCCCGGGGGCGTGCAGGTGATCACGCGCAACACCGTCGAGATCGACGGCGCCGACAAGCCCGCTTGCGTCGTCGAGGCGATCAGCCGCCTTCTCTTCTAGCCGTCGTCAATCGAGCCAGCTGCGAAGTTCGGCGCGCACGGCGGCGCAGCGATCGTCGCCGAGATCCTCGTGCCACGACGGCTCGAGCGACGTGACGAGGCTCGGAGCCTGCCACGCGGCCGCGCCGACGTTCACCACACCCGCGACGAACGACCAGGATTCCGAGCTCTCGGCGCGACGACCGTGCAGCACCCGACCGATGTTCTCCTGGGTCTCGTGGTCGCCGAGCAGACCACCGTGGAACGCGGGCACGTACGCGTGACGGAACCCGATGTCGACACGTGCCGGCGCGCTGACACCTGAGTCGAGCGGCAGCACTGCGAACGAACGCACACCCGGTGGCGGGCAACGCAACAGCAGACGCAGCGCGGGCTCCTCGTCGACGATCGAGCGGAACAGCGGCGTGTCGGAGGAGACGTCCACCGGTCCCACCCAGCTCAGCCCGGTGGCGATGGCGTCGAGCGCGTTCCCGGCGACCACTCCCCACCCCTCGTCACCTTGTCGTGGATAGTGCACACGCCCCGGCTCGACCAGCGGGCTCAACAGCACAAGTGCGCGCACCGGCGCGTTCGGCGTCCCCGACACGTACGCCTGCGCGACCAGCGCGCCTTCGCTCTCGGCGACGATGCTCACGGCTTCACCCGTCGCACGGCGAAGCGCACCCACCTGGCGACGCATCTCGTGGACGAGTGCGCGCACCGAGCGGTGCGTCGCGTCGCGCTCGTACGGGAGCGGCTCGCCGTCGGTACCCAGGCCTCGGTACGAGAAGCGGCGGGTCCGGTACTGGCCTTCGACCCACTGGCGCGTGATCCCGTCCCACTCCGAGTTGAAGCCCTTGACCACGAGCACCGGCGGGCCCGTCGCATCCGCGAGAACCCGAACGGGTGGCGTCCGACCGGACTCCACGGCAACAGCCACACCGAATCCAACGGCAGTCCCCATGACCACCAGCGCGACCACTCCCGCCAGACCCACCAGCGCGAACGGAACCCGCCGCGGCGGGCGCGTCACCGACCGGTCGGCCAGCGCGCGCAGCATCCGAACCCGGCACCACGCGACTGAGAGGCCGACCAGCCCGGCGAGCGGTGGTCGGAGCCACGAAGGGACGACGGCGATGACCGCGCCGCCGACCGTGAGCACGGCGAACGTCTCCCAGACCGTCCGCACGCTCCGGCGAGTCGGCGGGTTGCGCCACCACATCCGTTCGAGCGCTCCGTGGTGCACGAGCATGCCGACCATCATGAGGACGGGCACGCTCACGAAGAACAGCCACGACAGCGATGTGACGGCCATCGCGAACACGAGCACCGCAAACGGCAGTAGCACGACCGCCTGCACCGTGGTGAACGAGAGCACCGTGCGCACGTGCTCGCGCCAGGGCGGCACTGCCACGCCGGCCGGCCACGCGGCGCGAGTGAGCACCGTGTCGAGGAGCGTGCGCACCCCCAGCACGAGCCACAACTCGACCGCGAACCCCACCCACGACGAGTGGTAGACGAGCAGCCACCGCAAGTCGTGAAACACGCCGAACGGCGCGGGCGCCACGATCTGAGGTGCGAGCGCTCCCGCGGCCGACGGCCCGAGCGTGACGACGAGCAGCGCTTCGATCGCCGGGAGTCCGGCGCTCAGCGCGACGAGCAGCCGGCGATCGCGCAGGCGGCTAGCTCCGGCGCGTGGTGGAAGACGCGGCGCGACGTCGCTTCGGCTTCAACGCCGCTCGCAGCTCCGACTTCGACATCGACGACCGTCCGGAGATGCCACGGGCCTGCGCTTCGGCGTAGAGCTCGTCGAACGAGCGGTCGTCGGCGGTGTCGACCGGCTCGGCGATCGCGGGGCGATCCTCGGCCGGCGCGAGCTCCTGGGTCTGCAGGGCATCGATGTTCATGCCGGTGCGCTTGGAGATGAGGTTGTAGAGCGCCAGGATCGCAACCGCGATCACCACCAGGAACGCGGTGAAGAGCGCACCGATGAGCAGCACGAGGATCCAATCGCCGAGCGTGTCGGCTTGGAAGTCGTCCATGCCCACCTGGTGCATGAGGCCCTCGACCGCGGCGGTCATGCCGTTGGCGAGCAGCCACGGCAGGAAGGCCGCGAGGAAGAAGACCAGGAAGATCGCGCCGATGAACGCACCCATGACGATGGCGGCCGACCGCAGGTCGAATTCCCGGACGACCTCGCCGGACTCACGTTGGGCGTCACGCGTGAAGGGGGTAAGCGCTCGCATGGGGTGCAGCGTAGGCCGACGGCTGCCGTGGCGTGGCGCCGGCTACGGCGTCGACTCGGCTCCGCTCACGGCGGGGAGCTCGACCGCAACGGGTGCTCGCCGCAGGATCCCGAGCCGCAGCCCGGCGACGATCGTTCCGGTGACGAGTGCCAGAAGCGCGACCGTGCTGAGCGCGTTGCGGGCTGCGATCGACATGTCGCCGGCGAGCACGGCGAGCGTCACGAGGTTGAGCAACGAATGGACGATCGCCGCGGGAACGAGCGCACCGGTCCGCAGGACCGCGTACCCCAACACGAAGCCGAGGCTCGCGAACGGCAGCGCGTGCAACACGTCGCTCATCTGCGCGATGTGCCCAGGGAGCAAGCTGAACACGATGCTGCCCACGAGGAGGGCGATGATCCCGGGGGCCATCCCCCATTCGCTGGCATTGCGCCAGTCGCGCCCGAGGAGGCGAGCGGTGAGCGAGCCCACCACGATGATGACGGCGAGGCGGTAGACGAGCTCCTCGCCGAGCGCGGCGAGCACGAGCCCCACGGCCTCGGCCGAGCCACCGATGTGCAGTGCGTACGACACCACGACGTAGACGAGCACGCCGCCGCCGACCACGAGGAACTCTCGCCAGGCGCGGCGGTTCGTGCGATCGAACCCGAGCCGGTTGAGGCCGAGCATCGCGGCCAGGATCAGCCCGAGCGGCAACGCGGGCGAGATGGGCACGCGCCCGAGCGAGCCGAACGAGATGCCGGCCCACGCCGTGAACACGTCGACGATGACCGCGAGCGCCGCGACGGCGATGACCGACGGCGTGAAGGGCCAGCGGGTCCAGCGCTCCCAGACCCACTTCCCGCGTCCGGGCTGAGCCCCCAGCACCATGCTCCGCCGCGCCTCAAGAGGCATCGACGCGCGCCCCTGTACGCCCACTCCGCTCCTCTCGCGGCCGCCCCGACTCGCGGCGCTCAGTGTGGCCTAGTTCACGCTGGGCGTCCAACTCCCCCACGCGGAGTGTTCAACCGCAGGTCAGGCGAGGTGCTCGCCGAACCATGCCAGGGTGCGGGACCACCCGTCGGCCGCGGCCGCCGGGTGGTACGAGGCCCGCGCGTCGCAGTGGAACCCGTGCTCGGCACCGGGATATCGCACGATCTCGGTCGCGACGGGCGCTGCCGTGAGTGCGGTGCGGAGCGCCTCGACGTCGTCGACGGGGATGGCCGTATCGGCGTCGCCGAAGAGCCCGAGCCACGGCGTCTGGAGCGTGCCGGCCTCGCCGATGAGCGCGTCGAACCGCAGCTTCCCCTTGGACACGATTCCGCCGCCGTAGAAGGTGACCGCAGCGCCGATCGCCCGGCGTGCGGCCACGAGGAAGGTGACCCGGCCCCCGAAGCAGAAGCCGACGATGCCGATCTTCGGTTCGGTGAAACCTTGCGCGCCGAGGTGAGCGATCGTCGCGTCCACATCGACGAGGACACCGTCGTCGGATACGCCCTCGAACAACGGCATCAGGGACGCGAAGTCGTCGTACGGACCAGTGCCACCGCCCGCGCGGTGAAACAGCGCCGGCGCGACTGCGTGGTAGCCCGCCGCCGCGGCGCGGCGCGTGACGTCCTGGATGTGGTCGTTCACGCCGAACGCCTCTTGGATGACGATGACTGCACCGACCGCCTCACCGTCGGGCGTGGCCTCGTAGACCTCCATCGGGCCGTCGGCCGTGTCGAGCGTGATCATCGCGTTCGCCATTCGTTCCAGCTCCCTTGCTCAGCGTTCTACCGAAAGTCGAACGCGACCTTGATGGCGCCCGACTCGTCTTGCGTGGCGAGCGCACCGAACGCGCCGCGCCACTCGTCGAGTGGGAACTGGTGCGTGAGCATGCCCGTGAGATCGACCTGGCCGCTCGACGCGAGGTCGAGATAATGCTCGATGCCGTGCTTGCGGACGCCGTTGACCTCTTCGAACCCGAACGCGTTCGATCCGACGAACGAAAGCTCCTTGAAGTAGAGCGGCGTGTCCTCCCAGAACGTTGGACCGTGCACGCCCGCCTTCACGAGCGTGCCCCGCGCCGCGCACACGCGTGCACCAACCTCGAACGTCTCCTGCTTGCCGATCGTGTCGTAGACGACGTCGATGAAGCCGGGGAACGCCATCGGCAGACCATCGCTGTCCTTGAGCACGCCACCCGACCACGCGGCGGCCTCTTCGATGACTTGCCGCGCCGGCGTATGACCGATCACCGTGGCGCCGAGCTTGCGCGCGAGCTCGGCCTGCGCCTCGAAGCGCGCGACCACGAGCACCTCTACGTCGGGATAGAGCGCGCGCAGGATCGCGGTGGCGCAGGTGCCGAGCGCGCCCGCGCCATAGACCATGACCTTGCCGCCGGGCTTCGGCGGGTGCCGCGTGATGGCGTGGAGGCTCACCGTGAACGGATCGGCGAACACCGCGAGCTCGTCGGGCACGTTGTCGGGCACCTTGAACAGCTGCGAGTCGTGCGCGGGCATCAGCTCCGCGTAGCCGCCGTTGCCCGACGCGGACGTGCCGATGTGGATCCCAGGTTGCAGCGGGCCTTCGGCGAAGTTCCAGCACAGGCTGTAGTCGCCGATCTCACAGGGCGGGCAGACGGGGTCGATGCCGCGAGGCCCGCAGGAGAGCCACGGGTTGAGCACCACGCGGTCACCGACCTCGATGCCCTCGGCTTCCGGTCCGACGGCCACCACATCCGAAACGACCTCGTGCCCGAGCACCTGTGGGAGTGAGTAGAACGCCTTCATCGGGTTGTCCTGCCCGCCGACGTTGCCCCAGTCCATGAACACTTGCTTGGAGTCGGAGCCGCAGATGCCCGTGAGGCGCGGCTTCGTGATCACCCAGTCGGGCAGGAGGAACGTGGGCTCGTTCATGTCGACGAGCCGCATCGGCGTGTTGGCGAGCCCGCGCAACAAGGCGTTGTCGGCGTCGGCACCCGTCGGCTGTGGCCACGGCTCCGGCTTCACTCCGTACAACAGCGCCTTCATGAATCACTCCCCCACCCGCTCTTGGCGCCAGGCAGCGTACGCTCCTCCGCGGTGACAACGCAGACGACCACACCGGTTCAGGCGCCAGAAACGATCGACACCGATCACGGCGACCACGACCGGTTCGCGCACTACTGCAAGAAAGCTGACGTCACGCGGGCTCTCGTGACGGGCGAGGCGATCGTCGCGCTTTGTGGCAAGAAGTGGGTACCCACGCGCGACCCGTCGAGATACCCGATCTGCCCCACCTGTGCGGAGCGCAAGGCCGCCGGCTGGAAACTCTGAGCGAGCCGGTGCCCGCGTTCCTGCACCCCTACGCGAAGCCCGCACGCGCGGACTTCATCGAGATCGTTCGCGGCGAAGGCGCGGTGGTCGAAGACGCCGCCGGTCGGTCGTACATCGACGGCTTGGCGAGCCTCTGGTACACGAACGTTGGACACGGCCGGCGCGAGATCATCGATGCGGTCGTCGAGCAGATGAGCAACATCGCGGCGTACCACTGCTTCGAGCCGTTCACGAACGCGCCAGCCGATCGTCTCGCTGAGCAGATCGTCGCGCTCGCGCCGTTGGGCGACGCGCGCGTGTTCTTCACGAGCTCGGGATCTGAAGCGGTCGACTCGGCGATCAAGCTCGCCCGCGTGGCACACGACCTCGCCGGTCAAGCGCAACGCGACCTCGTGATCTCGCGGTCGCGCGCCTATCACGGGGTCACGTACGGCGGTCTGTCAGCCCAGGGTCTTCCCGCGAACCAAGAGGGCTACGGGCCGTTCGTCGAAGGGATGGTGAACCTGCCGGCCGACGACCTCGAGGCCGTCGCCACGTTCATGGCCGACCGTGGCGACGAGGTTGCGGCGGTGCTCGTGGAGCCAGTGCAGGGCGCCGGTGGCGTGTACCCGCCGACGGAGGGCTACCTCGAGGGCCTGCGGCGACTGTGCGACCAGCACGGCGCGTTCCTCATCTTCGATGAGGTGATCTCCGCATACGGCCGCCTCGGCTCATGGTTCGGCGCGCAGCGGTACGGCGTCACGCCCGACCTCATCACGTTCGCCAAGGCGATCACGTCGGGCTACATCCCGCTGGGTGGCGTGGTGGTCGGGCCGGCTGTGCGCGCGCCGCTAGAGAGCGACCCCGCGTACATGCTGCGGCACGGGCACACATACTCGGGCCATCCCACGGCCTGCGCGGCGGGCATCGCCAACCTCGCGATCATCGAGCGCGAGCAGCTTCCGGCGTGCGCGCTGACGATCGGCGCACGCCTCGGCGGCGGCTTCCGGTCGCTTGCCGACGACGGCTTGCTCGCCGAGGCACGCGGCGACGGCGCGGTGTGGGCCGCCGGACTGCACGACCACCACGACGCTAATGTGTTGCGCGACGGTCTGCTCGAGCGTGGCGTGATCGCCCGCGCGATCGGCACGAACACGCTCGCGTACTGCCCCCCGCTCGTGATCACCGACGAGCAGATCGACACCCTCGTCGACACGCTCGCGGACGTGTTGCGGTAGCCGACGGACGGGTCCAGTCTCAGGCCGCGACCGCCACCGGCACGTTCGAGAAGCCGGCGACGTTCGACATGTGCACTCGCTGCAAGCCGGCCTCGTCGATCTCGTACTTGGGCCACCGCTTCGCGATCTCCTCGAACGCGACGCGGCT
>JANOHN010000006.1:0-8118 GCA_031406505.1 Acidimicrobiia bacterium
ACGACCATGGGTGTGGCGCAGATCTCGCACTCCGCGATCCAACACACGTCATCTTCGTGAAACCACTCGGTGATGCGAGCGGCTTCGCAGAGGTCGCAGTCGTCAGACGGTGGGAAGCCTCCGGTACTCACGCGTCGAGTGCCTTCCTGAGCTCGCTGATCAGCGCGTGCGCGCCGTCGGGTCCGTCACCATCGAGGAGTCGGGCGATCAGTGCGCTGCCGACAATGACGCCGTCGGCCGCGGCCGACCCTTCCGCGGCTTGTGCGCCGTTCGAGATGCCGACGCCGAGCAACACCGGTCGGTCGGTGACCGCCTTGAGTCGTGCCCCCATCTGCGTGGCCGCCGACGAGAGATGCTCGCGGGCGCCGGTCACACCGAGAAGCGACACGCCGTAGACAAAGCCGCGCGACCGGTCGCAGATGGCCTTCAAGCGATCGTCGGGTGTGGTGGGCGCGGCGAGGAGCACAGTCTCAACGCCGGCGGCATCGGCCGCGTCGCCCCATCCGTCGAGCTCGTCGAGCGGGAGATCGGGAACAATGGCTCCGTCGATCCCCGCGTCGGCGAGCGATGCCGCGAACCGCTCGTGGCCTGCGTGATGCACCGGGTTGTAATAGGTCATCACCGCCAGCGGCACACCCACATCGAGCTGCGCTGCTTCGGCCACGATCGTTGCCGGCGTTGCGCCGGCTTCGAGCGCAAGTTGGGACGCCCGCTGGACCGTGGGACCGTCCATCACGGGATCGGAGAACGGGATGCCGATCTCCACGGCATCGGCCCCGGCGTCGACGACCGCACGCACCACGTCGAGCCAATCCGGCCCAAATCCACCCGTCACGTACGGGACGAGCAACTTGGTGCCCGCTTCGCGTCGGGCTCGGAGATGCGACTCGAGGTTCACGCTCGGCTCATGTCGGGTTGGTTCCAAGTCGCGCCGCCACCTGCGCCGCGTCCTTGTCGCCGCGACCCGACAGCGTGACGAGGACGGTCGATCCGGCCGGCACCGCGTGGCCAGCTTCGCGTGCGAGCCAGCCGATCGCGTGGGCCGACTCGAGCGCGGGCACGATGCCCTCGGTCTCGGCCAGCACTTGGAAGCCGGCGAGCGCCTCGTCGTCGGTCGCGGAGTGGTACTCAGCCCGCCCCGACGCTGCGAGCTGGGCGTGCTCCGGTCCGACACCCGGGTAGTCGAGGCCAGCACTGATCGAGTGCGCCTCTTTGATCTGCCCCTCCTCGTCTTGGAGGTACAAGGACCGGGAGCCATGCAGCACGCCGGGAACACCACGGTCGATCGACGCGCCGTGCTTGCCGGTCTCCAACCCGAGGCCGCCTGCCTCCACGCCGACGAGGCGCGTGTCGGTGTCGAGGAATCCAGCGAACGTGCCGATCGCGTTCGAGCCACCGCCGACGCACGCCACCACCACGTCGGGATCGGCACCGTCGAGGATGACGCGGGACTGCTCGCGCGCCTCGTCGCCCACGACTCGCTGGAACTCGCGCACCATCCACGGGTACGGATGAGGTCCGACCACCGAGCCGATGCAGTAGTGGGTGTGCTCGACGGTCGCCACCCAGTCGCGCAGCGCGTCGTTGATCGCGTCTTTGAGCGTTGCGCTCCCCGACTCCACGGGGACCACTTCGGCACCGAGGAGGCGCATGCGCCACACGTTGAGCGCTTGGCGTTCCACATCGACCGCACCCATGAAGACCACGCAGTCGAGCCCGAAGAGCGCGGCGACAGTCGCGGTGGCCACGCCGTGCTGGCCCGCGCCGGTCTCGGCGATCACGCGCTGCTTGCCCATGCGCCGTGTGAGCAACGCTTGGCCGAGCACGTTGTTGATCTTGTGTGACCCGGTGTGCGTGAGATCTTCGCGCTTGAGCAGCACGCGCACCCCGAGTCGCTCCGACAGCCGGTGGCACTCGGTGACGGGCGTGGGACGTCCGGCGTAGTTCGTGAGGAGGTCGGCAAACTCGGTGCGGAACTCGGTGGACGCCCACGCGACCCGGAACGCCTCCTCGAGCTCTTCGAGCGCAGGGACGAGCGTCTCGGGCACGAAGCGGCCACCGAACTCGCCGAAGCGTCCGAGCCCGGTCGGGATGGGTCCGGGCGCGCCGAGCTCGACTGGCGTCCCGCGCGCGATCCTCATCACCACCTCCTTCGTGCCAGTTGCAACGTGGCGGTCGACCACGTTAGGCGTGGTCAGCCGGAGCGCCTTGGCCTTTGTCAGGCGGGGCGCTCGTCGACCTGCCAGTCGAACGCCCGCACGTCGTCCTCGGGATCCCAACCGTCGAGCGCGAGCTCTTCCGCCGTTGCGCGCACCGCCTCGATGAAGCGACGCATCCGTGCGGGATCCTTCTGACCCGAGCCTGGTTCGGTCTCAACACCCGTCGACACGTCGACGCCGAACGGCCGCACCCGCACGATTGCGCCAGCAACGTTCTCAGGCGTCAGCCCACCCGCGAGCACGAGGCGCACGCCGGAGGGCACGCCTTCGGCAAGCGCCCAGTCGAAGGCGCGCCCCGATCCCGGCTCGGCCGCGTCGACCAAGACCATGTCGGCCCGGCCTTCGCGCACCGTGGCCAGCGTGGGATCGCCCGCGGCGAATCCCTGGATGACGAGCGGCACCCGCTCCCGCACCCAACGCACCTCAGACGCCGGCTCTCGACCGTGCAGCTGCGCACCTCCGAGTCCGAGCGAGTTCACGATCTCCGCCACGCGCTCCGGGCGCTCGTCGCGGAAGACGCCAAAGGTGATGATCGTCGGGGGGAGACGCCGCAAGATCCCCTCGACATCGGCCGACGACACCTGGCGCGGGCTCCCCGGCGCGAACACGAAGCCGATCGCGTCAGCCCCCAACGCAACGGCCAGCAACGCGTCGTCTTCGTTCGTGATCCCACAAATCTTGACGAACACATGTACGACGGTACCGGACCCCTGCGGGCGCAGCCTGACATTACGATCTGCCCGCTCATGGGCTGGCTGACTGACCACCGCGCGCCTGCGGTCGGGGCGTACCTGGCCACCTCGATCGGTGCTGCGTTCGCGTTCGGCGTGCCCGAACGGCAGTACCTGTGGATCTGGTTGATCGGCGCGCTGTTGCTCGTGTGCGCAAACAACCCGAACCGCGTGGCGGTCGTCGTGATCGACTGGCTCCCGGTCCTGATCATCCTCGGGGGGTACGACTTCATCCGCGGCTTCGCGGGCGATCTGATCCCCCGCACGATCATCGAGCCGCAGCTGCGATTCGACGAGATCGTCTTCGGTGGAACCGTGCCGACGGTGCTGCTCCAGGACTGGCTCAACCCTGGGCGGAAGCCCCATCCATGGGACTACTTCGTGTTCCTCTTCTACCTGTCGCACTTCGTCGTGACGCCGTGCTTCGCGCTCTACCTCTACTTGCGTGACCGCGAGCGTTTCCACCGCTACGCGATGGTGATCCTCGCGGTGTCGCTCGCGGGCTTCGTGACCTACTTCATCATTCCCGCGGCCCCGCCTTGGTACGCGAGCCGCCAAGGCGACCTCGAACCCACAGTTCGCGTCGTACAGCGGGTCTGGGCGTACCTCGGCGCGAGCGGACCAGCCAAGGTGTTCGACGGCGACGCAAAGCTTGCAAACCCGGTCGCTGCGCTCCCCTCGCTCCACGCGGCGTGGCCGTGCCTGTTGTTGCTCTTCGTGTGGCGCCGTGCGCCGCGCGGCCGCTGGGTCGCGCTCGCCTACAACCTCGCGATGGTGTTCGTGCTCGTGTACGGCGCCGAGCACTACGTGAGCGACATCTTGCTCGGGTGGCTCTACGCGGTCGTGATCTTCCTCGTGGTCAACCGCATCCTCAACCAGCGGGCCAAGGCGAAGGGCTCGAAGCCCGTGCCGAGCCCCGTCCCGGTCCCTACGTAGTCACCTCGGTCAGCAACCGTTCGTAGGCGTCGACCATCCGCTCGGCGGAGAACCGGTCCTCGACGCTCTTGCGACAGTCTTCGGGCTTGCACGACCGGATCCGGCCCACTGCGTCGGCGAGCTCGTCGAGCGACTCAGCCAGGAATCCGGTCACACCCTCGGTCACCACCTCAACCGCCGCGCCAACCGGGCATGTGACCACCGGCGTGCCGCACGCCATGGCCTCGATCATCACGAGTCCGAACGGCTCGGCCCAGTCGATCGGGAAGACCATCGCGCGTGCCCGCCCCAGCAGGTCGACCTTGACCTCGTGCGAGACGGCTTCGTACACCTCGACGTCGTCGGTGAGCATCGGCGCGACGATCTCTTCCCAGTACGCGCGTTCGAACGGCTCCGCCTTCTTGACGATCATGGCGAGCGGCAGTCCCGCGCGTCGCGCCACCTCAATCGCGCGGGTGGGTCCCTTGTCGGGATTCGCTCGGCCGACGTAGATCAAGTAGTCGTCCTTCTCCGCCCGGTATGGGTACAGGTCCAGGTCGATCCCGTTGTGCACGGTGGCGGCGTAGCGGATCGACGGATTGTCATTGCGCTGCGTCTCGCTGATGGCGACGAGGTGCACGCGCTCGTCGATCAACGAGTAGTAGCGCCGCGACGACTCGGTCCACGGCCCGTGAAGCGTGTGGACGACCGGCGGCGTGCCGCCGAGCATCGCCGCGAGCGCCGGCCCGATGATCCCCGAGTGATCGTGCACGACGTCGAACTTGCCGACGTCGAGATACGCGGAGAGCGCATGGAAGGCGTCGAACCACACGTTGCCGAGCAATGCCGGATCGGGCGGTTCCTCGAGCGGGCTTGCGAGCTCGGCTTTGGTGTTCGAGCCTCCCGACGCGAACAGCGTGACCTCGTGGTCCCGAGCCGCGAGACCATCGGCCAGGAGCCCCACCACGAGCTCGATGCCTCCGTAGTGACGGGGAGGCACGGTGAACCACGGCGGAGCGATCTGGGCGATGCGCATCTCCCTGCATCGTCGCGCGGAACGGCCCGGATGCCAGGAGCGGGCACGGGCTTGTCACAATGGCCGTGTGCCGCAACCGTGGACGTCAGGGGCCATCACCCCACTCGATTCAGGATCCGTGACCCTCGTAGAGGGTTCTGCCTTCTGCATCTCGCTGGCGTCGGGCGACATGATGTCGAGCCATCCGCACGGCTTGTTCTTCCGCGACACGCGCTTCCTCACCGAGCTGCGCCTCAAGGTGAACGGGCAGTGGCCCGAGCCCCTGGCCGCTCACCTCATCGACCCCTTCAGCGCGACCTTCGTGCTCCAAGCCAGCCCCGAGCCCGGAAAAGCCGACTCGAGCGTCGTGGTCACCCGCCAGCGCTACATCGGCCGCGGAATGCGCGAAGACATCACCGTGCGCAACTACGGCGCGGAGCCCGCGTTCTGCCATCTCGAGCTCGACATCGACTGCGACTTCGCCGACCTCTTCGAGGTCAAGGAGGGCCGCGTGAAGAAGGAGGGCGAGCTTCACGTCGCCCACACTGCGAGTCGTATCACCTACACGTACACGCGCGGCACATTCCGACGTGCGGCCCACATCGACTTCTCGATCCCGCCGAGAATGGCTGGGGCCACCAGTGCGAGCTACGAGGTCATCGTGCCCGCGGGCGGCGACTGGGCACTCTGTGTGCAAGTCACGCCAGTGATCGACGACGTCGAGGTGGAGCCCCGCCACCCCTGCGGCCAGCCGGTCGAGCGGGCTGCGCCCAGCACTCGCCTCGTTGCCTGGCGGCGCAACCTCCCGAAGCTCACTACCGACCACGACGAGCTCGAGAACCTCTTCGACCGGTCCACCGAGGACCTCGCCGCACTTCGCCTGTTCGATCCCGAGTATCCCGACCGTACGGTCGTGGCCGCGGGCGCACCATGGTTCATGACGATCTTCGGACGCGACTCGTTGATCACGTCGTGGATGGCGATGCTCGTCGACCCCGACCTCGCCCTGGGCACGCTCCAGACGTTGGCTCGCTTCCAAGGGGAGAAGGTCGACCCGATCACTGAGGAAGAACCGGGCCGCATCCTCCACGAGATGCGCTTCGGCGAGAGCGCGCGCCTCTCACTGGGTGGCGGCAGCGTGTACTACGGCAGCGTCGATGCAACGCCGCTCTTCGTCATGGTGCTCGGCGAGCTCCAACGCTGGGGATGCCGACCCGAAGAGGTCGACGCGCTGTTGCCCGTCGCCGACCGCGCGCTGGCATGGATCGACGAGTTCGGCGACCGCGACGGCGACGGCTACGTCGAGTACCAACGCACATCGGACCGGGGGCTCCAGAACCAAGGCTGGAAGGACTCGTGGGACTCCACCAGCTTCGTGGACGGTCGGCTGGCCGAGCCTCC
This sequence comes from Acidimicrobiia bacterium, assembly GCA_031406505.1. GTDB lineage: Bacteria > Actinomycetota > Acidimicrobiia > IMCC26256 > PALSA-555 > SHVJ01. Next base: position 6,282 of record JANOHN010000006.1, read on the forward strand.
AATCGCGCTCTGCGAGGTACAGGGCTACTGGTATGCCGCGCTGCAAGCGCGCTCGCACTTCGCAACCGAGCACGGCGATCACAAGATGGCCGAGCAGCTCCATGGGCGCGCGGCGGATCTCAAGGCTCGCTTCAACCGCGACTTCTGGCTCGACGAACTCGGCCGGTTCGCCATGGGGCTCGACCGCAACAAGAAGCCCATCGACGCGCTCGCGTCCAACGTCGGACATTGCCTGTGGACGGGAATCATCGACGACGAGAAGGCGCCGCTCGTCGGCAAGCAGCTGCTCGGCGCCGACATGTTCAGTGACTGGGGCGTGCGCACGCTCGCCGCGGGCATGGCTCGGTTCAACCCGGTGAGCTACCACAACGGCAGCGTGTGGCCACACGACAACGCGATCTGCGCCGCGGGTTTGATGCGCTACGGCCTCGTGGAAGAAGCGCACCGAGTCATGGGTGCGATCCTCAGCACCGCGAGCTTCTTCGGGAACCGGCTCCCCGAGCTCTTCGCGGGTTTCTCGCGCTCCGACTACGCGTTCCCGGTTGCCTACCCCACGTCGTGCTCGCCGCAGGCGTGGGCCGCGGCTTCGCCGCTGTTGTTGCTGCGGACGCTGCTTCGCTTCGACCCCGACGTGCGCAACCAGCGACTCCACCTCGCGCCGGCCCTCCCCGACTGGATCGGCAGCTTCCGGATCGACGGCATCTCGCTCATGGGCGGGCACCTGGCGATCGAGGCAGCCGGTGACCGGCTGGTGGAGGTCGAAGGCCCGCCGGGCCTCCAGGTCGTGAACGAGCCGCGCCACCACTAGCGCGCGTCGCTCGGCGAGTGATCAGCCGCGTGGAGTGACGTCCACTGCGGCCAAGTCGCGCACGAGCGCCGCCGCGTCGGGTGCGCGCACGAGTGCCTCGCCCACGAGGACCGCATCGAAACCCGCGGCCGCGACCCGCTCGGCATCGGCAACCTGGCGGATCGCACTCTCGGCCACCGCGAGCACCTCGGGAGGAACCTTGGCCGCGAGGCGCTCGGCAACACCGAGGTCTTCCGCGAAGGTCTCGAGGCTGCGGGCGTTCACCCCCACGCACGTAGCCCCGATCCCGAGGGCCCGGTCGAGCTCCGCGTCGTCGTGGGCTTCCACGAGCACGTCCAGCCCGAGCTCGACCGCGAGGGCGTGCAGGTCTTGCAACAGGGAGTCGTCGGGGATCGCGGCCACGATCAACAGCACCGCGTCGGCACCGACGCCACGGGTCTCGTACACCTGATCAGGATCGATCGTGAAGTCCTTGCGCAACACCGGCGTTCTCAACGCAGCCGCGCGCGCATCCTGGAGGTCGCTCATGGACCCGCCGAAGAACGGTCGGTCGGTGAGCACGGAGAGGCACGTCGCGCCGCCCCGCTCATAGTCGGCGGCGAGGACCGCGGCATCGAGGTCGGGCGCGAGATCCCCCTTTGATGGCGAGCGACGCTTGATCTCGGCGATCACGCCGAGGGTTCCGGCATCACGCGACCGCTCACGCAGCCGCGCCTCGAAGCCGCGGGTCGGCCCGGACTCGAGCGCGCCGCGTCGGATCGTGGCGCGGGTAGCCGGCTGATGGAGCACGGTCACTTCGTCGCGCTTCAGCGCCAGGATCTCATCGAGCACGCTCATCGCCGCGCGAGTGTGGCAGGAATCGGCGTTGGGTCCGGGGCGGAAAGTGGGAGGATGCGCCGTGGACCGGAGGCGTCTGTCGATCGGGCTGATGCTCAACGTGTCGGTGATCGCCTTCGAAGCCCTGTCCGTCGCGACGATCGCGCCGCGGGTGGCGCGTCAGCTCGGCGGGCTCGATCTCTACGGCTGGAC
>JANOHN010000014.1:0-1674 GCA_031406505.1 Acidimicrobiia bacterium
CACTCGCGCCACGAGCAACCTTCGCCGCGAGCGGACACGGACCTCGGCGGGATCATGCCCGGGCTCACGGGCCAACGCGGCGATCCGGCGCCCTTCGGGAACGAGGAACGCGCCGCCGACGGCGCCAACGACCAAGAACGCGCCAATCCCGGCGAGTATCCACGCGCTTGTCCACTCAAGATCCTCGTTCGCGACCAAGGCGACGCCGGTTATCAGCAAGACGACCGCAGACGGTGCAAAGAGCATTTTGCCGATGGCCTCGGCGTCGATGGCGAACTGATCGACCACTGTGTCAGGAGTCGACGGGCGCATTCGGGCGCCAATGACCTGCACGGCAAACGCGGCGCCGATCCATATGGCCGCCGCGAGGATGTGGAGGGTCAGCAGCAGCTCATTGGTTCGCATTTGCCGAACGGTAACCGAGTAGATCGGTGTCGGAGGGGGGACTTGAACCCCCACAGCCTTTCGGCCACTAGCCCCTCAAGCTAGCGCGTCTGCCAATTCCGCCACTCCGACGTTGAAGCGATGCATTGTATCGGGCCGGGTACCGTGAACTGCTCGGCGAGGGAGCGGAATGCCCGCGGTACAACACGAATGGTTGAGCATCGTCATCCCGATGCTGAACGAAGCGGACGGGCTGCCTGCGCTCTTCGAAGCGGTGGAGCGTGCCGGCGGTGCGCTCGTGCGCGACGGTGCGATCAAGAACTACGAGCTCGTGCTCGTGAACGACGCGTCGACCGATCAGACGGGGACGCTCGCCGATGATGCCGCGGCCCGCGACGAGCACATCGCCGTGGTGCACCACGAACGCAACCGCGGCCTCGGTGCGTCGATTCGCTCAGGCTTCGACGCGGCTTCGGGCGACGTCGTGCTGTATACGGACGCAGACCTTCCGATCGACCTGGGTGAGATCCGGCACATGCTCGAGGTCCTCGACACGGAGCATGCCGACGTGGTCAGTGCCTTCCGCATCGAGCGAGAGAGCGAAGGCCTCCGACGCAAGGTGCTGTCCGGGATCTACAACCTTTTGGTTCGCGCGACGCTCGGGTTGAAGGTTCGCGACGTCAACTTCGCTGCCAAGCTCTTCCGCCGCCGGGTGCTGGACGATATGACACTGCGGAGCGAAGGCTCCTTCATCGACGCCGAGATGCTCGCCCGAGCCGATCGCCGCGGCCATCGCATCACGCAGATCGGCCTCGACTACTTCCCACGCGTCCGCGGTACGTCGACGCTGTCGTCGTGGCCCACGATCCGCGGCATCATGCGCGAGATGCGCGGCCTCGCACCCGAGATACGGCGCCTCCGCCCGAAGGCTCAGGACGCAGGAGCCGCCACCTCGGCGAAGTGACACGCGACCGGGTGTTCCTGGCCGCGGTCCACAAGCGCCGGCTCCTCCTGCGCGCAGATGTCTTGCGCCTTCCAGCAACGGGTGCGGAACCGGCAACCACTGGGTGGATCGAGCGGGCTCGGCAGATCCCCCTCGAGCACGATCCGTTTCCGCTCGCGTTCCCGACGCGGATCCGGCTCGGGGACCGCCGAGAGCAACGCCTGCGTGTACGGGTGGGCGGCGCGTGCGTAGATGTCCTCCGCCGGGCCGATCTCGACGATCTTGCCCAGGTACATCACCGCGATCCGGTCCGAGATGTGCCGCACGACCGCGAGGTCGTGCGCGAT
>JANOHN010000024.1:0-10930 GCA_031406505.1 Acidimicrobiia bacterium
CGGGTCGATGAGGACAGGCCGCGCTACCCAACGCCGCTTTCTCCTGAGCAGCTCGCCGAACAGGTCGACTCGGCAACCGCGCTGCTCGCCAAGATGGCGGTGTTCTGGCTCCGGCGGCCAACCGATCTCCGCGCGGCGGTCCCTGCGAACACGATGAGCCCACCAAACAGCAGGCCACCGGCGACGGACGGGTGGACGCTGCCCAGTCCTGACCGCCCCATCAACTATGGGATCTGCCCCTGGGAGCTCGAGCCCGACGAGGCACTCGTCGTCGAGTCGGAGCTGCCCGACGTGGACTATTGGAGCTTTCAGCTCTACAACGCGTGGTGGGAGTCACCCGACCTCCAGCACCGGCAAACGAGCATCAGCCATAAGCACGCGCACGTGGACTCCGACGGAAGCGCCCGCTTCGTGGTCTCCGGCATCGACCCTGGTGTCCCCAACTGGCTCGACACCGGCGGCGCCCGCCGAGGATTCCTCATGTATCGGTGGGTTCGGCCGCGCTCACCGATGCCGACACCAGCCGTCAAGCTGACTGCGGTCAGCAAGATCCGAGCGCACCTTCCCAAGGATCACCCGACGATGGATCAAGCGGCGCGCGACGAGCAGATGTCGATCCGCCGGCGATGGTTCGCCAGACGCTTTCAAGCCTGACTACGGGATGGCGGAAAGATCGTCGGCGTCGAGCTTCCACGAAGCCGCCGCGGCGTTGGCGCGGACCTGCGCCGGCGTCGTCGCCCCGGCGATCACCGACGCAACACCGTCTTGGGCCAACAGCCACGAGAACGCGAGCTCGAGCAGTGTGTGTCCCCGGGCTGCTGCGAACGCGGTCAGAGCATCCACTCGATCGAAGTTCTCGTCGGTGGCGACCTTGGCGAAGTACGACATCGATTCGAGTCGAGAGCCCTCGGGAAATGGCTCGTTGCGCTGGTACTTGCCCGTGAGCATCCCGGAGGCCAACGGGAAGTACGGCACCACGCCCTGGCCCAGCTCACGCGCGGTCGGGATGACTTCACCTTCGACGTCGCGCTGCAGGAGGCTCCACGCGATCTGGATGCCACGGAGTGGTGTGAGCTGCTGCGCGGCGGTCACGTCGGCCCAGGCCCGCATCTGTTCGGCATTGAGGTTGGAGGACGCGAGGTGCAACACCTTCCCTTCCTCAACGAGCTCGTGGAGGGTCTCGAGCGCCTCCTCGTGTGGGGCTTCAGGATCCGGGTGGTGCTGGTAGTAGAGGTCGATGCGCTCTGTGCCCAGGCGACCGAGGCTGATCTCGCACCCTTCCCGAATCCGACGAGCGAGCGCGCCGGGCTCGTACGGCTCATCGGCGGGCCGAGCTCGGTACTTCGTGGCGATGACGACCTCGTCGCGGTGAGACCTGAGCGCTTCGCCGAGAAACTCCTCGGAGCGCCCGCCTCCATACATCTCGGCGGTGTCGAAGTGAGTGATCCCGACCTCGAGCGCAGCGTCGACGACAGCACGCGCTGCAGCCGCATCCATCTTCATCCCGAAGTTGTTGCAGCCGAGACCGACGACCGAGAGCTGCGGCCCGCCGTGTCCAAGCGGTCGAGTGTCCATCAGCCCCGTCATGGCTTCTTCTCGCTCATCCGAAGTAGGGAACGAGTCGCAGCTCGTCGCAGGTGCGAATGCCGGGAGGCGCGTCGGACACGTCGGGCACGGCGTTGACGACGATGTGGGCGTTGTAGCCCGCTGAGACCGGACCGTAGTTGTTCTTCTCGAAGTCCACGGAGACCTCGAGCGGCGCGTCGCCGTCGACGACGATGTGCCAGCCGGTGCTGCGTAGCTCCCACGCCGGGTCGAGGTCGCGCGTGACGAACAGGTTCCGTTGGAACTCGAGCAAGGGGCTCCCGTCGCGGAGACCCGTCATCTGGATCCGCCAGGCCCCGATCGTGCCGGACTCGATCGTGGCCGCACCGAGCTCGACGGTCCTGGTGGTCACCGCGTACGCGACGGTACGGGTGAACTCGTCGACCCGTAGGCCGGTGGCATCCGCGAACTGCCGGAGGCAGTACGTGTCGGCCCACCCGAGGCGCGTCGCGGGTCGGCTCTGGCTCGAGTCCTCCGGCGCCATCCCGAACACGGTCGGAAGGAACGCGGGCGACTGCCGCTCGGACAGATCGGCGTGCTGCACGATCGTCAGGCGATCGAGCCGCCGTTGCAGCCGGGCGAGGGTCAGCGGCAGGTCGAGAGTGATGAACCCAGGACCGGGGCCCGTGCAGTACAGCGACGACCCGCCCTGTTGGCAGGCAGCCTCGAGGCGTCCCCGGACCTCGGGATCGATGCTCGGCGGATGGAAGAAGTTCGGGACGGGCGTCACGATGTTGGCACCCGACGCTAGGAGCTGGCACATGTCGTCGATGGACTCGTGATCGAGCAGCGGCATGTACAGCACGCAGTCGGGCGCGGTAGCGATGATTGCTTCGATGTCACGCGTGGCGACCACGCCGGTCGTGCCCATGCCGCAGAGCTCTCCGGCGTCGCGTCCGACCTTGTCGTCGGCGTAGACGTACAACCCCACCAGCTCGAGCCTCGGGTGCTCGAGGACGTTCTGCAGCGACCGTCTCCCCGTGTGGCCGGTGGCCCACTGCGCGACGCGGTACCGCTCTTGCAGCATCTCTACCCCTTCACGTTCTGCGCAGTGCCGCTGAGGATGCGGCGGGCGGAGTCTGCACCCTCGTTCGCTACGTCCACGGGCCGAACGTGCGAAAGGCGAGGTGACCGGCTCCCGCCGGGACGGCGTCGAGCGGGCGGTTCAGGTCGTCGTAGGTCGGCGCGTTGATGCGCGCGGCCACCTTCTCGAGGGCATCCCGGTCGAGGCCGTAGGCGCCGATGGCGTTCTCGCCGAGCATCCAGCCGACCTCCTCGCGCGGCAGGCCGGCGTAGGTGGAACGTTGGGCCAGTCGCGTCATCGGCTCGTCGATCTCCAGTCCCTCGGGATCCTGGTACGTGCCCTCGGCGTGCGGGTAATCGGATCCCCAGAGGACGTTGCGTACATAGCCCTTCTCGATCGCGTCCTCGGCCTCGAAATGGGCGTGGAAGCTCGCGCCGATGAAGACGTTCTCGGCGGCGTACTCGCTCGGCAAGCGGGGGCAGAGCTGCTCCAGCTCGGCCCCGTAGGTGCGAATGTCGGCGAGATAGAGCGAGTCGAGGTCGACCATCACCTGCGACCACCACGTCCCCGGGATCTCCGTGAGCACCAGGTGCAGCCGCGGGTGCCGCTCGAACACGCCGCCCAAGGTGAGCTCGTTCGTCGGCGTCATGCGGCTGAGCCAGTTCGCCTCTGCCTTCATGATCGTGGTCCCGGCCGGGCCCCTGAGGCTGTTGCCGGCGCCGGCGCCGCCATGGTTGGACAGTGTGACGCCGAGGTCCTCGCAGGCCGACCAGAACGGCTCCCAGTCGGGCAGGTTGTACGGCTTGATGAAGGCCTTGGGCGCGGGGAAGTTCACGCCCCGCAAGCCGGCCTCACGGCACCACTCGACCTCCTTGATCGCCGATGGGATGTCCCACATAGGAAGGTGGGCGAGGCCGACGTGGCGCTCGGGCTCGACCGAGCAGAAGTCGGCGAGCCAATGGTTGTAGATGTGGAACCCGAGCTCGAGCAGCTCGTAATCGGGCTCGACCCGTGGTGCGTTGCGGGTCTCGGCCCCCGGCGTGGTGCGTCGGGCACCGGAGTGGAACGGCAGGCCTTCGCCGTTCTGGCTGCCGTGGAAGATCGCTTCGGCGGCCACGCCGTCCTGGTCCATGTCACGCAGACGGGCGTGCGGGTCGAAGTGACCCTCGGTCCCGAAGTTGCGGAAAGTGACGCCCTGGCCCCCGGTGAAGAAGGCAAGGAGCCGGTCACGGATGGCGATGAGCTGCTTCGCCGAGTCGTCGAACTCCTCGAGCCGGTTCGCCGGGCAGTACTGCCTCAGGTCCTCGACGACCCTCGGGCCGATGTGCGTGTCACTGGAGACGACAAGGTACGGCGTCGTCGAGGTCGTGCCGCCCGCTTCAGCGGTGGCCGTGGTGGACATGCTCAACCTCCTGATGCTTGTCACGCTGGACCCAGCGGACGAGCGAGGAGATGAGGATAGGAGAACTAGGGATGGCGTGCGTCGCTGACTGACCCATTCGCCGCGCGCGCGGGCGCGTTCGTTGTAGACAGATGGAAGAACGCCGGGCGCGGGGCGCGAACGGCGTCGGTGCGGACAGCGTCAAGCCAACCGGGAGGGAAGAAGAGTGGTTTCGAAGAACATGGAGGTGCTCCAGACCCTGGTCGGCGGGCCCGACTTCAACGAGGACCGCACGACCCCGGAGTTCCAGCAGAAGATGTTCGACGTCTTCGCACCCGACATCGAGGTCCACGAGCCGAACTGCCTCCCGCACGGCGGCGTGCACAAGGGGCGGGAGAACTGGTTCGCGGTTCGGAAGGTCATGACCGACACGTGGGACCAGAAGCTCGACATCAAGGCCATGTGGGAGGTTGAGGAGGCCGACGTCATCGTCTTGGTCTACGAAGTGGACTGGACTGCGAAGAGCACGGGGCGCAACGCGAAGACCGCCGCCCACGAGGAGATCACCTTCAAGGACGGTCAGATCGCCAAGATCCGCTTCTTCCCCATGGACGCCAAGGCCCTCGCCGACACCCTCGACTAGTTGCGGGGGCTCGGCGCCTGCTGGAACTGCGTCGGCGGCAAGGGCTCGGTGCGCGCGGCCACGGTCGGCATCACACCATCCTCCCGGACCGCGAGATGCCGCATGCTCTCGAGTTGGCCGGTGTAGGTCACGGGCTGGTGCAACATCCACATGATCCCCTCGGCGGCGGACTCCGATGGCTCCCAGCCCTCGAAGTCGACCCCCGGTCGGTTGGCAAGGGTGTGGACGACGGCGCCCTCGGACGCGACGGGAGCGTCGACCCGGAAGGCGTTGACCGCGATGCCATCGCCCTTGAGCTGCCACGCGACATCGACAGTGAGGCGCTCGAGCGCGATCTTGGAGATGCCGTAGGTCATTGACGAGGTGTTGGCGGGGCGGTGCAGCGCGATGAACGACGAGACGTTCACGATGCGACCTTCGCCAGCGGCGCGCATGTGGGGTACCGCATGACGGATCGCCATGAAGGGCCCGTCCAGATTGACGGCCATGAGGAGGTCGTGCTCGGCGAGCGGTGCGTCGATGCCGCCGAAGCTCCCCAGGGCCGCGTTGTTGACCAGCACGTCGAGACGACCGAGTTCGGCGACCGTGCGCTCGACCATCGCCGCAACCTGGGCCCGGTCGGCGAGGTCGACGGGCACACTGATCGCGGTTCCTCCGGCGGCGGCGATCTGCTCGACCACGTCGTCGAGCGTGCCCGGCATTTGGTCGTCGGGCCGCGCGCGGGTCGACCGTGCGGCACAGGCGACGGCGTAGCCCTCCCTGGCGAGATCCAGTGCCAATGCCGCGCCGATACCGCGACTCGCCCCGGTCACAAGCGCAACCTTCACCGGCATCGAAGCGAACATAGATCAGCGCAACGGGCGATGTCCTACTTGAGAAGCTCCGGGTAGCACTGCTCGACCAGCATGCGACACCCGTCCCTCCAGCTCGTCTCGCATCTCCCGAGGACCTCGTGCATGAAGGTCGTGTCGGGCACGAGCGCGGCCCACGCTGAAGGGGCGGGCTCGAAGGTGGGTTCCTTGCCGATCAGCTCGCCGAAGTAGGTGCAGTACTCCTCGAGGCTCACGATGTCGTCGCCGCACTAGTTCACGACCAGCGGTGGCGTCCTGCCCGCTTCCAGCGCGGCAACACCGAGTCGGGCGGCATCCGGCTCGAAGATGGGTCGCAGGTACGTCGGCCCGTCGGGGTTCACCGGTATCGGCTTGCCCTGGACCAAGAGGTCGAGCCGTTCGCGCATGGGTCCACCATCGACCCCCGAGCAGCTGCCGACTCGAGCAATGGTGGCGGGGATGTCGAGCGTCTGCGAGACGTAGGTGATCACGGCCTCGCTTGCGACCTTGGTGAAGGCGTAGGAGGCCATGGTGAGGATGCCGAAGGGATGGGTCTCGGGAATCGGCGTGGCGTCGCCGATCGGCTCGTACAGGGAGATCGTGGAGGAGAAGTAAAAGCCCTTCAGGCCGCGGAAGTGGGCCATCAGCCGGCCCGTCGTGAACGCGTAGGCGTCGAACGAGTTCGGCCACTGGCCCCGAGGAGCCCAGACCGACCGCAACATGCCCGTCTCGCTCCGCTCCGTTGGAATGGCGCTGTAGTAGACGTAATCGAACTCCCTCGGGAGGTCGTCGGGCGGGTCGAAGAGGTCGTGCTTGATGCACGTGACGCCGATCGCCTCGAGCTTCGTCTTCACCTCGGGGTTCGTGAAACGAGCCATGGCGAACACGTCGTTGTCGGGGGCGAGCATCCGGAGCGCCGGCGCGCTCACCGGTCCTTGCCCGCCGATGAAGAGCACACGCTGTCCCTGCATACCGACTCCCGCAGTCCTTGGCGTTCGAGGCGGCGCAACCTACACGGGCGCTGCCATAGGCTCGAGCGTCAGCGAACCAAAGGGGGGCCTGTGCAGTTCGCGTTCAAGATCTTTCAGCAGTCCATCTCGTGGCCGGAGATGCGCGACATCTGGCGGGTCGGCGACGAGCTCGACATCTTCGACACGGGCTGGACCTACGACCATCTCGTCGGCATGGAGCCGACGCACGATGGTGTCGAGCTCATACCGGAGCGGCCGAGCCTCGACGGGTGGGCGCTGCTCGCGGCGCTCGCGGCCGAGACGAAGCGGTTGCGGATCGGCAACCTCGTGAGCTGCGTCGCCTTCCGGCATCCCGTCGTGCTGGCGAAGACGGCGGCGACCATCGACGAGATCTCCGGCGGCCGGCTCGAGCTCGGCCTCGGCGCCGGGTGGCTGGTTGCCGAGGCGGAGATGTACGGAATCGAGTTCGGCACCTTGCGCGACCGACTCGAGCGCCTGGAGGAGAACGTCGAGGTCACGCTGGCCCTGTTCACCGAGGACAAGGTCGACCACGACGGGCGCTTCTACAAGCTGCGCGGCGCCCGCATCGAGCCGAAGCGCAGACCCCGTCTGTGGATCGGCGGCAAGAACGAAGGCACGCTCCGCATCACGGCCAAGTACGCCGACGCCTGGAACTACAGCGGCGTCCTGCTCTCGGACGACGACCTCGCCGTCTTCCGAGCCAAACGGGACTACCTGGCCGAGCAGTGCGTGGCGGTGGGGCGCGACCCCAAGGACGTGCTGGTCACTGCCGAGTTCGCCGTCCGGGGCGACCCGAAGGCGGTGACCGAGGCGGCCGCCAAGTGGGCCGAAGCCGGAGCCGAGCACATCGGCGTGATGTTGCCCGAGTCCCCGAATCCGAAGCAGTTGGAGGCTCTCGCCACGGCCCTCGAGCCGCTGCGAGCCCGCTAGGAGGGCACCAGAGCATGTATCGAGTGATCCAGTGGGCGACCGGCGACCTCGGCGCCAAGGCCGTTGCCGGCATCGTCGGCCACCCCGACCTGGCGCTGGTGGGCGCCTGGGTGCACTCCGAGGAGAAGGAAGGCAAGGACGTCGGCTCGCTGTGCGGCATGGAGCCGGTGGGCGTGATGGCCACCCGCGACAAGGACGCCCTGCTCGACATGCCGGCCGACTGCGTCTCCTACATGACCACTCGGACCTGGGTCCAGGACCCGATGGCGACGGTGGAGGAGCTGGCCCGAATCCTTCGGGCCGGCAAGAACGTCGTCAACACGGCGTGGCCGGCGCTCGTGTACCCGCAGGCCCTCGGTGACGGCATCTACGAGACGCTGCAGGAGGCATGTCTCGCCGGCGGCACGTCGCTCTACACCGGGGGCATCGATCCCGGCTACGGCAGCGCCGGCCTGGCCCTCACCGCGCTCGACGTCACCCGCAAGGTCAACCGCGTCCGGATGTACGAGATCCTGAACTACGCGACCTGGGACCGGCCCGAGATGGTCACGCTCATGGGCTTCGGTCAGCCCGACGTCGACAAGTGCCCGCTGCTCGTACCCGGCACGACCGCCCGCATCTTTGTGTCGACGCTCACCCTCGTGGCCGATGCCATGGGTGTGCAGCTCGACGACGTCGTGGAGGATCACGAGGTCGTCTACGCCGACGAGGCGTTCGACGTGGCCGCCACGAAGATCCCGAAGGGCACGATCTGCGGCATGCGCTTCGAGGTCAAGGGCATGGTCGGGGGGCAGGCGCGGGTGATCGTCGAGCACGTCACCCGGCTGCGGGACAAGGACTTCCCCGACGTCGACTTCGTCGGCTACGGCTACCGCGCCGAGGTCGATGGCGACCCGCCGATTCGCGTCGACATGACGATGCTCGCGGAGGACAACCTGCACGCCGCCCAGATCGCTTGCGTCATGGACGTGATCAACGCCATCCCGAAGGTGTGCGATGCCCCACCCGGGGTGGTCTCGATGCTCGACGTCCTGCCCCACCCGTGCAAGAACGTCGCCGGCTGACCTCCTGACACCACCGCCGGGGGCGGCGGGCGCGGCGACGCGACGCTCCCAGCACCAGTTGGACGCTTCCGGCAACGCCTGGTTGCCCGGTACGAGAGCTTCAGCGCGTCTTACGAGCTCTCCTTCGTCCACGGGGCTGACTGCGGTGGCGAGCTCCTAGTCGTGGAGAGCACTGCCCGCCGGAGTCGTTGAGGAAACTTCGTAGTGAGCCAAATGGGATTCGATGATGCGCGATCGCGCATGGCGCACAAAGCCATGCGCCGACGCTCCGAACCTCAACTCGCGTCGAATGCACCATCTGCCGGTTGGCGTTGGAGGGTGACCGGCTACCTTGAACGCCTCCGATCGGATGGCTCTTGGCTTCGAAGCATCGGCACGAGGAGACGCTGTGACGCACTCGACACGCCTGCACGTTCCTAGCAGCGTGCTCGTCGTCGGCGCGGGCTTCCTGGGCTCCCACATCACTCACGGCTTCGTCGCGCGTGGGGTGGCGACGAGAGTACTGACCCGTCAACCGGTCGATCCGTTGACTGCCGAGCGTCTCGCCGGGAGCGAGCTCGTCTTCGGGGATGCCGGAGATGTCGAGACCTTGCGCGTCGCCTTGGGTGGGGTCGAACACGTCGTCTGGTGCGTGGGCGGGCTGCTACCCGCCGATTCGAATGCCGACGCTGTCCGCGACGCGGCGACGGCGTTGCCCCCGCTGCTGCACGCGCTCGAGCTGCTGTCGGACGAGGGCGGACGCTCCTTCACGCTGATCTCGTCCGGCGGGACGGTGTACGGCAATCCGTCGGTGCTGCCCGTGCCGGAGCACCATGTCCTGCAGCCGATCACGTCGCACGGGGTGATGAAGGTCACGTCTGAGATGTACGTCGCGCTCTCCTCGGAGCTCCACGGTCTTCGCGCCGTGGCGCTTCGGTGCGCCAACGTCTACGGCGAGGGCCAGCGTCCTGATCGCAGCCAGGGTCTCGTGGCCACCGCGTTCGATCGGGTGCGACGCGGTGTGCCCATCACCATCTTCGGAGACGGCTCTGCCGTGCGTGACTACGTGCACGTCGACGACGTCGTCGACGTCGTCTGCACGCTGTCGGGTCGGATCGACGCACCTGCGGTCGTGAACCTCGGCACCGGTCGCGGCACGAGCGTGATCGAGCTCTTGGCGAGCGTGGAGCGGGTGGTGGGACGCGCCGTGCACGTCGAGCACCAACCCTCCCGACCAGGTGACGCGCGGAGCATCGTGCTCGACGTCACGCTCCTGCGGTCGCTGCTTGCCTTCGAGCCGACCTCGCTCGACGTTGGCCTCGCCCGGACATGGAGCCAGCTCCTTCGGGTCACGCCCCGTGTCGTCGCGTGAGAAGGTTCGGCACGCGCCTCCGTTCGTGTCTGACGCGGAGCGCGGCTGCAGCCGCTTACGGTGCGCGCGCTGTGCGCCATATGCTGCCCCGACGTGCCGTCGGAGCCGTGCAAGGAGCGGTGTGCGAGTGCGCCGACGAGGTCGACGTGTGGGGATGGGCCTGGCTCGGTCGAGACGAGGTCGCTGCGGTCATCCTGCGGGTCGACGGGAAGGTCGTCGCGAGCGCGATGCCCGGTCCGCCACCCCTCGACGTCGAGCGGGGGCGTCCCGAGACTCGGGGCTCGCAGCGGTGCGGATGGCGCGTCCGCGTTGACCTCTCGGACCGAGCGGGTTGCGCCGTCGTGCTCGGCGCTCTGGCGGTGTCGGCGCGCGGGATGACCGTCCCTCTGGCGCCCTGGCACTTCACCGTAGGTCCTGTCAAGGCGGGGCGGATCGAGCAGCCAAGCGACGGCGCGGTCGTCGCACCCGGGCGTGTCCGCATCGCCGGCTGGGCAACACCACCGGCGCGACCGGTCGGATGCATCGAAGTGCGGGTAGCAGGCGAGTACGCGGGCCTGGCGCGACCTATGGCCATCCCTCGACCAGATCTGGCCCGATCGGGCCTCCGGTCCGTGGCCGGGTTCGAGCACGTGGTGACGATCCCGAAGACGCCGGACGGGGGGACGGTGCGGATCGACGCCGACGTCATCAGCATCGACGGGGAGCGCCTGCGGTTGGCTCCGGTGGACGTCCGGGTCACGTCGCCGGCGGAGATCGTCGACGTGACCCCGGACCCCGCGTCGAGGGTCGTGGCGTCACCACACGCGCGAACGCCGCACGGGAACGGCAACGGCAACGGCAACGGCAACGGCAACGGCAACGGCAACGGCAACGGCAACGGGCTCAACCTCGCAGTCTTCACCCACCAACTGGACATCGGTGGCGGTCAGCTGTACCTGCAGGAGCTGTTGCGCCATCTTCTGCGCGACGCGCCGGCCATCGCCTGCGTCGTGGTCGCCGCGCAGGACGGTCCACTCCGCACGGAGCTCGAGACGCTCGGCGCCGAGGTCCACATCGTTGACTTCACGGTGGCCGTGCGAGACGCGTACGAGGCCCGAGTCGCCGAGCTCG
>JANOHN010000068.1:0-1947 GCA_031406505.1 Acidimicrobiia bacterium
TCTGTTCGAGGGACGCGATCGCTTCCGCGCCACTCTCGGCCACGACAACGTCCGCGTGGCCGCGTTCGAGGAGGGCCGACAGAGCGAAGATGTTGCGGAGGTCGTCGTCGACCAAGAGGATCTTGACCCCCTCGATCGCGCTGCCGGCGTGCCCATTGGCCGAGACCCCTCCGACGATCGCGCGACCCAGCGCGGTCTCGGAGGTGCTCGAACTCTCGGACGCGCGGCGATCCACCGTTGGCATCGCGCGCGCGGGGATGATCGTCGCACTCGTTGTTGGGTGATTCGACGGTAAATAGACGGTGAACGAGCTGCCATGGCCGGTCTTGCTGGACACGGTGAGCTCACCTCCCAACAACCCGACGAGCTCGCGACTGATCGACAAGCCAAGGCCTGTGCCGCCGTACAAGCGAGCCGTGGCGCCATCGCCTTGCGCGAACGCCTCGAAGATCCGTTGCTGCTGCTCCGCTTCGATGCCGATGCCGGTGTCCTTCACCGACAGCGCAACGACCGACGGAGCCTCGGCGAGCGAAACGACGTCGCGGCTCCACCCGGTGCTCGCCGTGCCGATCTGCACGCTGACCGCGCCCTGCTCGGTGAATTTGAACGCGTTGGCGAGCAGGTTCTTGAGGATCTGGCGGAGGCGCTGGGGGTCGGTGACGATGGTTGTCGGACTGTCTGGTTCGAGATCGATCGAGTACTCGAGGTGCTTGCCTACCGCAACGGGCTCGAACTCGCGCAGCAGGGCCGTGCGGAGCTCGCTGACCGAGACCTCGCTCATCTCGGCCGTGACCGTTCCGGATTCCACCTTCGCCAGGTCGAGGATGCTGTTCAGGAGCACCAGCAGCTCGTTGCCGGACGTCTGGATGACCTTCGCATACTCGACTTGGGTCTCGGTCATGTTGTGCTCGGGGTTCTCGGCGAGCTGCTCGGCGAGGATCAACAGGCTGTTCAACGGCGTGCGGAGCTCGTGCGACATGTTGGCGATGAACTCCGACTTGTACTTCGACGAGACGGCGAGCTGACCGGCCTTCTCCTCGACGAGGCGCTTTGCCTCCTCGACCTCCTTGTTCTTCTGCTCGGCTTCGAGCTTCTGCTCGGCCAGCAGTCGGGCCTGCCGCTGGAACTCCGCATTCGACTCCGTGAGCTCTTCCTGCTGGGCTCGGAGCTCTTCGGCCTGCGACTGCGACTGCTCCAAAAGGTTTTCGGTGACCGTGTCGGCCTCGATGGTGTTGAGGACCAGGCCGATGCTCTCGGTAATGGAGTCGAGGAACGTCTGGTGGGCGACGCTGAACGGCGAGAACGAGGCGAGTTCAACGACCGCGCGCAGCGCGCCTTCGAACAGCACCGGTAACACGACGATGTTGAGGGGTCGAGACTCGCCGAGCCCTGAGTTGATGCGTACGTAGTCGCCGGGGACGTCGGTGAGCAGGATGCGCTTCATCTCTTTCGCGCACTGCCCGACCAGTCCTTCGCCGAGCCGGAACGAGGTGGAGAGGTGCTTGCGCTCCTCGTAGCCGTAGCCGGCTTGGAGCTCGAGCACGGGCTCAGCGTCATCCGACGGCGTCGTCATCGAATAGAAGACGCCGTGCTGGGCCATCACGAGTGGCGCGAGCTCCGACAGGATCATGCTCGACACCGTCGAGAGATCCCGTTGCCCTTGGAGCATGCGCGTAAAGCGCTCCCGGTTCGTCTTCAACCAGTCCTGCTCGACGTTCTGCGTGGTGGTCTCGCGGAGGTTGCGGATCATCTCGTTGAGCGTGTCCTTGAGTGCCGCGACCTCTCCGCTGGCCTCCATCCGGACTTGCCGTGTGAGGTCGCCCTCGGTCACGGCGGTTGCCACCTCGGCAATGGCACGCACTTGGGTAGTCAGGTTGGCGGCAAGCTGGTTGACGTTGTCCGTCAGATCCTTCCAAACGCCGCTGACCTCCCTGGACTGCGCCTGGC
>JANOHN010000104.1:0-10710 GCA_031406505.1 Acidimicrobiia bacterium
GCAGGACGGGATGGACGCGCAGGGCACGTTTGTCGCGGAGAACAACATCGTGAGCCAGTCGGTCCCCCACCTCCACGTGCACGTGGTGCCTCGTCGGCCCAAGGACGGGCTTCGCGGCTTCTTCTGGCCCCGCTCGAAGTACGCCGACGATGCCGAGATGGAGGCCGCCGCGGCCGCGATCCGGGCCGCCTTGCCAAGGTCGTAGGTATGTAATATTGTAATCACCATGACGGCAACGGAGCTCCAAGGTTGGTTTGCCGGGCGGCTGCCCGACGGCTGGTTCGCGGGACCGCCCGAGGTGGCGGCCGATCGTGACGAGATCCTCGTGATGGGCGTGCTCGTCGAGCCCGAGCTCGGCGCAGGGGCCGATGCGGGAGGAGCGCAAGGTGCAGCCCGGCTCGCCCGCATCCAAGGCTTTCGTGAGGACACCCGCGAGCACCGCATGCGGATCGCCGACGAGGCCGAGCACCGCTTCGGCCGCAAGGTGGCGTGGGGCGCGACGTGCGGCGACGACTCCGTGGTGTTCACGAGTCTCAGCGTCCCCGTGATGACCCGTCTGCGCATGGGCGAGCGACGCGTCCTCGATACGTTGGTCGACGCCGGCGTGGCCCGCAGCCGCAGCGACGCGCTCGCGTGGTGCGTGCGACTGGTGCGCGAGCACGAGAGCGAATGGATCGAGCAGCTCCGAGACGCCCTCGTGCAGGTCCAGCAGGTCCGGTCCGAGGGCCCGAAGCCCACCTGAACCTCGTGTGGGGTGACTAACCTCACATCCCCGTGAGCGGCGTACGGCTTACCTTCTACGGCGTCCGAGGTTCGACGCCCTGCGATGCCAAGCGCTACGAGCGCTATGGGGGAAACACCTCGTGCGTCGCCCTCGAGGCACCCGGCCACGCCCCGGTGATCTTCGACCTCGGCACCGGCCTGCGCGAGTACGGCGACATCGTCACGGAGCAGTTCCGCGCCGAGCTCGAGGGCAACCGCCTCACCACGCCCTACCACTCGACAGTGCTGTTGACCCACTTGCACTGGGATCACATCATCGGGTTCCCGTTCTTCACGCCGGCCTTCCGGCCCGATGCCGTCATCGACGTGTACGGGCCGCGCCAAGTAGGCGGGTCGCTCCTAGAGGTGTTCACGCGCGTGATGTCGCCGCCGTACTTCCCGATCACGCCGGAGCAGCTCGGCGGCGCGGTCACGTTCCACGACGTGGCCGAGGACGACTTCGCGATCAATGGCTCGAAGGTGAAGTCGCGCTGGGTCCGCCACACCGACCCCACGCTCGGGCACCGCATCGAACTCGAAGGTGTCTCGGTCGCGTACATCTCCGACCACGGCCCAGGGTGCAACCCCGATGACGCCGACGATTTCGTCCCGAAGGGTGTGCTCGAGCTCGCCGACGGCGCCGACGTCCTCATGCACGACGCCCAGCACACCACCGTCGAGTACGAGACCAAGCGCCACTTCGGCCACTCGACGATCGAATACGCAGTGCACGTGGCGCGTGAAGCCGGAGTGCGCCACCTCGTGCTGTTTCACCACTGCCCGACCCACGGCGACGACGCGATCGACCAGATGCTCAACCGCGCGCGCGATCTCGCGTCGAAAGGCCCAGGAGGGCTGGAGGTCAGCGCCGCGGCCGAGGGGTTCGTGCTCCCGGTCACGCCCTGGTGAGCGACACCCGAGCCGGCACCGACGAGGAAGACGTCTTCCGACCGGACGCCGCGGAGTTCCGCAGGGTCCTGGGCCAGTTCGCGACCGGTGTCACGATCATCACCGCGATCGACGACGGCGAGCCCATCGGCGTCGCGGCCAACTCGTTCACCTCGGTCTCCCTCGACCCGCCGCTCGTGCTGTTCTGCGTAGCGCGTACTTCGACCACATGGCCCCGCATCGAACGCGCCCGCAAGTTCGCGGTGAACGTGTTGGGTGAGCACCAAGAGGAGCTCTGTCGGCTGTTCGCCGCCAAGGGCGTCGACCGCTTCGCGCACGTCGACTGGCACCTCGGCGTCGGCGGATCACCCGTTCTCCACGACTGCATCGCCTATCTCGACTGCGAGTTCTGGGCCGAGTACGACGGCGGGGACCACATCGTGGTCGTCGGACGAGTCCTCGACCTCGGCGTGGACCACGACGCAGGCCCGCTGGTCTTCCACCAGGGCCAGTACGGACGGTTCGTGGGCCTCGACGATTCGGGAGGCGCGAGCTGACCGACCAAGGCGAGGTCGTCGCGATCGTTCTTGGTGACGACGCCGAGCGAGTGGGAACCGTGGTGGCCGACCTCACCGGTCGCGGTGTGCGGGCCGCCGCGTTCGTGGGCGACCCCACCACCGATCGCGATGCCTTGGTTGAGATGCTCTCCGAGCTCTTCTCCCGTCGTCCCGACGCCGACGGGGCCGCGCCGAAGTGATCTGAGGTCAGGCCCGGTGCGAATGAGTGCCGGAGTAAGGATCAGACCGAGGGGGATGCTGTGACGCCGACGTTTCGACGCTTCGCGGGGGGAGCCGCCGGCTTGGCGGCAGGGGTGAGCGTGACCTACACGGTCACCTTCGCCCTGTATGTGCGAGAGAGCTACCACTGGGCGCATTGGGCCAGTGCGATCGCGTTCATGGCCAGCGGGCTCGTCGTAGCGCCGGTGATGATCGCGTTGCACGCGCGACTTCGCACCGATGAGCCCGAGTTCGCGACGCTCGCGCTGGCGGCCGGCCTCGTCGGGGCGTTTGGCTCGTCGATCCATGGCGCCTTCGACGTTGCTGCCCTGGCCAAGCCGCTGAGTGGGAGGTTCGCCACCCTCCCGAGTCAGATCGACCCGCGAGGATTCCTCACGTTCGCGGTCACGGGCATCGCGCTCGGCATGTTCGGTTGGTTGGCGCATCGCACCGGCCAGATGCCGCGCCGCCTCTGGCCGATCGGCGTGGTCGCGACCGTGCTTCTGCTGGTCGTGTACTTCGGGCGCCTCATCGCACTCGACCCGAATCGGAACTTCATCCGCTTCAGCGCAGTGATCGTCGGGCTGGTCGTCGTGCCCGCGTTCTACGGGATCGTCGCGCGCGACCTGCTCACCCGATCGAAGACCTGACGAACCCGTCAGCCTCGCTGGTAGCGTGCGGCTCAAGGAGCCGCGGGATGGATCGGGACAAAGAGCTGCGCCGAGCGGGGTGGCGGCTCATGGCCTCCACCGTGCGGCCGCAGCGTCGATGGGTGATCTCCGGAGTCATGGCCGGCGCGGTCTGGACCACGGCCAAGATCGCGATCCCCGCGTTCGCCGGCGCCGCGATCGACAACGGGATCATCCCGGGCGACGGCAACGTCATCGCCAAGTACGCAGTGCTCATCCTGTTTGTCGGCGTCGTGCAGGCCGCAGGCACCGCGCTCCGGCGGTACAGCGCGTTCCGCATCTCGTATCGCGCTGAAACCGACCTGCGCCAGCGGCTGTTCGCACACCTTCAACGATTGCACTTCGCGTTCCACGATCACGCGCAGACGGGCCAGCTCATGGCTCGCGCGAACTCCGACATCCAGCAGGTGAACCAAGTCGTGATCATGCTGCCGCTCACGATCTCCAACATCTTGATCCTGATCGGCGCAGTCACGGTGATGCTCCTCAAGAGTGTGACCCTCGCATTGCTCGCGCTGGGAGCGATGCCGCTCCTCGCGTACTTCGCGACCCGCTTCTCGCATCAGATCGCACCGGTCTCCCTCGAGCTCCAACAGGAGCTGGGCGACCTGTCCGGCGTCGTCGAGGAGAGCATCGCCGGCGTCCGCGTGGTGAAGGGCTTTGGTGCCGAGCGGCGCCAGACCCGGCGCCTGAACATCGAAGCCGACTCGGTCCTCGACCGAGCGCTCGTCGCGGCAAGGATGCGTTCGAACTTCCTGCCGCTCGTCGACTTCCTGCCCGCGCTCGCGCTCGTCGCGATCCTCTGGTACGGCGGTCACCTGGTGCTCGACGGCGAGCTTCAGATCGGCGATCTCGTCCAATTCAACTCGTACATCCTCATGCTTATCTGGCCGCTGCGCATCGGCGGGATGCTCGTTGCCCAGTCCGCGCGATCGGCGGCTGCGGCCGGGCGCGTCTCCGAGATCTTGGAGACCGACAACGCCGTCTCGGATCCGGCGCACCCGAAACCGCTCCCACGGGACGGCACTGGCGAGCTCCGCTTCGAAGGCGTTCGGTTCGCCTATACGAGCGGGCAGCCGGTCCTCGATGGCTTCGACCTCGTGGTGCGCGGTGGAGAAGCGGTCGCCATCGTCGGACCGACGGGAAGCGGCAAGACCACGGTCGCCCGGCTGTTGCCCCGGTTCTACGACGTAAGCGAAGGGCGGGTCCTTGTCGACGGGGTCGATGTTCGCGATGTCGGGGTGCACGAACTCCGACGCAGCATCGGGATCGTGTTCGAGGAGACGTTCCTGTTCTCCGACACCGTCGCCGAGAACATCGCGTTCGCGATCCCCGACGCACCGATGGACGTAGTGCGCCAAGCCGCTCGCCTCGCGGGAGCCGATGAGTTCATCGTCGAGCTCCCTGACCAGTACGACACGGTCATCGGCGAGCAGGGCTACTCGCTCTCCGGGGGCCAGCGCCAGCGCGTGGCAATCGCTCGCGCGGTGCTCGCCGACCCACGCGTGCTCATCCTCGACGATGCCACGTCGTCGGTGGACCCCACCAAGGAGCACGAGATCCGAACCGCGCTCCAGCAGGTGATGCAAGGGCGGACCACGCTGATCATCGCCCACCGCGCGGCGACCATCGCGCTGGCCGACCGCGTGGTGCTGCTCGACGAGGGACGGATTGTGGCCGAAGGCACGCACCAGGACCTGCTCGCGTCGTCCGAGCTGTATCGCAAGGTGCTCGCCCAAACCGCGACCGGGCACGGAGCCCCCACGCCGATGTCGGAGAGCGCACCATGAGAGGAGGAGGAGGCGGTGGTGGCCGCAGCTCGGGGTTCGGGATGGTCGTCGACGAGTCGCTGAGCCGCCGCGAGGCGGAGCGTGTGTTGAAGCGCCTCTGGCGCATGCTGCGGCCGTGGCGGATGCGCATCGTCGGCTCCAGCCTGCTCATCGTCGGGCAGACCGCGTGCTTGCTGAGTGGGCCGGCGCTGGTCCAGCGCGGAATCGACGACGGCTTGCGGGTCAACGACGGAGCGACGCTGAACCGCTACGCCGGCGCCTACCTGTTGGTCGCGGTCTTCGCGCTGATCATGGGTCGCTGGTCGATCCGTGCGGTGGCCCGCATCGGCGAGACGTTCCTACGCGACCTTCGCGTGCGGGTCTTCCAACACCTGGTCTCCCTCGGCATGGACTTCTTCGAACGCGAGAAGACGGGGCGGCTCGTCGCGCGCCTCACGTCCGACGTCGAGGCGATGCAGGAACTCGTGCAGACGGGGCTCACGATGTTCTTGCAGAGCGGGCTGGTGTTCGTCGGCGCGTTGATCGCGATCTTCCTCACGAGCTGGCAGCTGGCGTTGTGCACGCTCGTGGTCGTGCCACCTGTCTACTTCGCCAGCCGGTGGTTCCGCCGCGCGTCGAACCGCGCCTACCTCGAGGTGCGCGAGCGCATCGGCACCAACCTCGCCACGTTGCAGGAGGGCCTCGCCGGCGTACGGGTCGTGCAAGCGTTCGGGCGCGAGCGAGCGTTCACGCGAAGGTTCCACGAGACCAACGAAGCGCAGTTCGATGCCAACCTCGAGACCGCGAAGATCGCGACGCGCTACTTCCCCGTGGTCGAGTTCTCCGGCGTCGTCGGTATCGCGATCATCATCGGCATCGGCGGGCTGTTCGTCGACGAAGGCATCATCGAGATCGGCGCGGTCGCAGCGTTCGTGCTCTACCTCAACAGCTTGTTCGAACCGGTCCAGCAGCTCAGCCAGCTCTACAACGTGCTCCAATCAGCCGGCGCCGCGCTCCACAAGCTCTTCGGATTGCTCGACACGAAGCCATCGATCGCCGAGCGTCCGGGTGCGATCGACCTGCCGCTCACCGGCCCACTGGAGGTGGAGGGTGTCTCATTCGGGTACGGCGACGGTCCCGACGTGCTGCACGGCGTATCCCTCACGGTCGCGCCGGGCGAGCGCATCGCGCTGGTGGGCCCGACGGGTGCCGGCAAGTCGACGCTCGCGAAGCTCGTGGTGCGCTTCTACGACCCGCGTGCGGGAGCCGTTCGCTTCGCGGGTACGGACCTCCGCGACGCGACGATCCAGTCGCTGCGCGAGCGCATCGTCGTCGTCCCGCAAGAGGGCTATCTGTTTGCCGGGACGATCCGGGAGAACGTGCGGGTCGGCCGGGCCGAGGCCACCGATGCCGAGGTCGACGCCGCGCTCGAGGCGCTCGGGATTCGCGATCGCTTCTCGGCGCTGCCCGAAGGACTCGAGACCGAGGTGCGGGAGCGGGGGAGTCGACTCTCCGCGGGAGAGCGTCAGCTGGTGTCGTTGGCACGCGCCGCACTCGCCGATCCGGCCCTGCTCGTCCTCGACGAAGCGACCTCGAACCTCGATCCCGGCACCGAACGTGCGGTCGAGCGCGCGCTCGAGGTGCTCACCGCGGAACGAACCGTCGTGGTGGTGGCCCACCGCTTGTCGACCGCCGCGCGCGCCGACCGCATCGCGGTGATCGACCGCGGGAATCTCGAAGAGCTGGGTACCCACGACGAGCTGGTGCGGCGTGAAGGTCGATACGCGAGTCTGTGGGCGTCGTGGACCGCAGCGCAGTCGGCTCGCGCGTCCTAAGCGTCTGCTCGAGATCGGCGCTCTTCGACGGTCAGATCGACGAACTGGCTGTCGATCATCGACTCGTCGAACATCGCACAGCCGTCGCCCCCTGACTGCTTGACCCGATACATCGCGGCGTCCGCGTCGCGCAGGAGACCCTCCGGAGCCGGACGACCGCCGTTTGCAGTCGCGATGCCGAACGACGCAGAGACGGGCACGAGCTGCCCGCCGGCCTTCACGGGCTCGCGGAAGACCGCGCGCAACCGTTCGGCGAAGTCCTTGACCCACTCGGCGTTCTGGTTGTGCTCCACGATGATCACGAACTCGTCGCCGCCGTAGCGCGCAACGGTGTCCTGCGCCCGAGCGACCGAGGAGAGTCGGCGACCGACGTCGACGAGCACCGCGTCGCCGGCGCCGTGCCCCAGCGTGTCGTTGATGTTCTTGAAGGTGTCGAGGTCGAGGAAGAAGACGGCCACCGTGCGGGAATCGCGTCCGCTGCGGTCGATCGCGCCGCGCAAGCGGTCTAACAGGAGTGTGCGGTTCGGAAGCCCGGTGAGGGTGTCGTGCAGCGCTTGATGGCGAAGGTCACTCTCGAGCGCCTTGCGCTCGGAGACGTCCCGGACGTTCATCGCGATCCCGCGTACCGATGGCTCGGCCAGGAGGTTGGCGGCCCTCGACTCGAGCCAGCGCCATGAGCCATTGACGTGCTCGGCACGGAACTCGAACGTCATGGCTCCTTCGCTCCGGGAGACGATCGTCGCGAGTGCGGCGCGGATCGCCGGGGCATCTTCCGGGTGGACCAGCTCGATCGCGTCACGGCCGACGAGGTCGGCTCGTTCGCCCAGTACCCCGGCGAGCCCCTCGCTCACATACGTGATGTGGTTCGACTGGTCCATCACCAAGAGCCCGTCGGCGGCGCGGGCGAGCAGCGCGTGCAGGCGCGCATCGACGTCGGTAGTGACGGCACCAACGGGACTGTCGGGTGGTGCCGCGGCGGCGTCGGCCCCGCGGACGTCGGGAGTCAGCGTCGACTCGAGCGTGGCGGCAATCGCCGCGGCTCGCTCCGAAACCACAATGAGCACGCGCATAGCTAGGCGCAAAGGCGCGAGGGCGTCGATGTAGTGACGCTACCCGCCCTGGTGTGCGTCGGTCTTTTGGCCTCCGATGGTGGCGGCATCTCCTGCCCATGGGTACGATCCCGATACCGACTGGTCAGCGAAGTCCGGTGAGACCCCGGCGCTGTCCCGCAACTGTGGTCCGCTCGTCACTCAGGTGGCGACGGCGAGCCAGGTCGCCTGCCCGGACGGTGACGAACAGAAGCTCTCGAGGACAGAGTGGTTCGTCCGACGGGGCCTCCTGTCGGCGAGCGGTTCTCCCCTCGACCGATTGGAGGTATTTCGTGCAACGCATT
Source organism: Acidimicrobiia bacterium (assembly GCA_031406505.1). GTDB lineage: Bacteria > Actinomycetota > Acidimicrobiia > IMCC26256 > PALSA-555 > SHVJ01. Next base: position 8,113 of record JANOHN010000104.1, read on the forward strand.
GCAAGGCTCATTGCGCTCGTCGCGCTCGTTGCTGTCGTCCCGGTGACGGCCGCAGCCCCGGCCGGCGCGAAAGCGAAGGCACCGGAAGCGATCATCTCGCTCTCGCCGACGGCGACCGAGATGCTGTTCGCGATCGGCGCGGGGGACCAAGTCGTCGCGGTCGACGACCAGTCCGACTTCCCGGCCGACGTCCCGACGACCGACTTGTCGGGTTACACCCCGAACATCGAGTCGATCGCCGGGTTCGAACCCGACCTCGTCGTCGTTCCCGACGACACGGCGGTCGATCAGCTGGAGGACCTCGGGATCGACACGCTCGTCCTGCCGGCGGCGACCGACCTGGGCGACACGTACGCGCAGATCAAGCGCCTCGGCAAGGTCACGGGTCACTTGAAGGCGGCCAAGAAGGTGGTCGCGGGGATGAAGGCGGACATCGCCGACCTCGTCGATCAGGTCCCCGACGGCGACCGTCCGACCGCGTACTACGAGCTCGACGACACGTACTTCTCGGCCGACTCGTCGACGTTCATCGGGAAGCTCCTCAAACTCGGTGGCTACGACAACATCGCCGACGAAGCCGAGAGCGACGGCTCCGGGTACCCGCAGCTGTCGGTGGAGTTCCTCGTGGACTCCGATCCCAGCACGGTCTTCCTCGCCGACAGTGAGTGTTGCGGTCAGGACGCGGAGACACTCGCCGCGCGACCGGGCCTCTCCGGTCTGCAAGCCATCGCGAACGACCAAGTCGTCGAGCTCAGCGACGACGTGGCGTCCCGGTGGGGTCCGCGGGTCGTGGATCTGCTCCAGGCGATCGTCAAGGCACGCTCGCAGCTGTGACGGTGACGGCCGCGACCACGGTGCCCGCTCGCGTTGTTCGCTTGCGGGTGCCGTGGCTCGCGGCCGGCGTCGTCGCCGTGCTCCTTGCCTTGGTACTCGGCGTGATGATCGGTCCGGTCAGCATCCCGGCCGGGTCGGTCATTCGTGAGCTGTTGAGTCATGTGCCGTTCCTCGGTGTGCGGTCACACCTCTCCAGTCAGGACGCGGCGATCATCACTGAGCTGCGCTTGCCGCGCGTGGTGCTCGCGCTCCTGGTCGGGTCGATGCTCTCGATGGCCGGCGCGTCGTATCAGGGCGTGTTCCGCAACCCGCTGGCCGACCCTTACCTGCTGGGAGCCGCGGCCGGCGCGGGTCTCATGGTGACGATCGTGATCGTGCTGCGATCCGCGGCGTCGAGCACCGATCAGCTGGTGCCGATCGCAGCATTCGCGGGTGCGCTCGGCGCCGTCGCGCTCTCGTACGTGGTGGGACGCAACGCCGGCGGTGGATCGGTGGTCACCCTCATCCTCGCGGGCGTGGCGATCACGAGCTTCCTCACCGCGATCCAGGCCTATTTGCTCCAACAGAACTCCGACACCCTGCGCGAGGTGTACACCTGGATCCTCGGTCGGCTGAACACTGCCCGGTGGAGCGACGTACTCCTCGTGCTCCCATACTTCGCCGTCGCGACCGTCGTCCTCTTGTTCCATCGCCGAGTGCTCGATGTGTTCGCCGTGGGCGAACAAGAAGCGTCGACGCTCGGGATCCCGGTCGCGCGCACAAGGCTCGTCATCGTGATTGCCGCGTCGCTCGCGACTGCGGCCGCCGTGGCCGTGAGCGGGCTCATCGGCTTCGTGGGGATCATCGTGCCGCATGCGGTGCGCATGGTCGCCGGCGCGAGCTACCGAGTGATCCTGCCGTTGTCGATCCTGTTTGGCGGTGCGTTCCTTGTGCTCGCCGACCTCGTGGGCCGCACCGTGATGGCGCCCGCGGAGCTCCCGATCGGCGTGATCACTGCTTTCCTCGGTGCGCCGTTCTTCGTCGTCGTGCTCCGCACGAGTCTGCGGAGCGCACGGTGAGACGCAGCGGAGCCGTGCTCGGAGGAGCGGGATTGCGGAGCGGAGTCGACCAGAAATGGTGAGCACGGCGCTCGAGGTCGAAGGGCTCGTGGTGGAGCTCGGCGGTCAGCGCATCCTCGACGGCGTCGGCGTGCGGGTCGACAAGGGTGCATGGGTCTCGGTGGTCGGTCCGAACGGCGCGGGCAAGACCACGTTGCTGCACGCGATCTCGGGAACGGTGACATGCGAGGCGGGTTCCATCGCTCTCCTGGGCCAGGACGCCGCGACCATCGGTGCGCGCGCCCGAGCGCGAGCCGTCGCCCATGTGCCACAGAGCCCGGTGATCCCTCCTGGACTCTCGGTCCTCGATTACGTGCTGCTCGGACGAACGCCGCATCTCCCGTTCTTCGGGACGGAGACCCACGCCGACGTGCAGCTCGCGACGCGCATGCTGGCTCGCCTCGGCGTGCAAGAGCTCGCGCCGCGCCCACTCGACACGCTCTCTGGTGGGGAGCGCCAACGGGTCGTGCTCACGCGAGCGCTCTTGCAAGAGGCGCCGATCGTCCTCCTCGACGAGCCGACCACCGCGCTCGATATCGGACACCAGCAAGAGGTGCTCGAGCTCGTTTCGGAGCTGCGATCGGAGCGGGGGCTCGCTGTGCTATCGACGATGCACGACCTGACGCTCGCGGGGCTCTATGCCGACGAGCTCTTGCTGCTCGACGCG
>JANOHN010000307.1:0-7092 GCA_031406505.1 Acidimicrobiia bacterium
GGGTGGCTCGGCAAACCCCATCGGGAGCAAGGTCAGACAGGGGGAGTGCGGCCCGCACGCAGACACCCCCGGGTAGACCGCTAGAGCCGGCAGGCAACTGCCGGTCGAGAGGGATGGCCGTCACGGGCACGCAAGTGCCCGACAGAATCCGGCGTACGACCGACTCACCACCTCTCTTCGTAGGACAAGCGCGGTCGGCCCTCAGTACTCAGCCGTCCCACACGGGTCTGCCAGGTCGCGCCCCGAAGACCGCGTTGGAGATCGCCCCGATCCAACCGAGGCTTATCGCCGGAACATCGGATCGATTGCTCCCGAAGGAAGGGAGGGCGAGACGCCAGCATCCGCCTGACGACCCTTGCCACGCGTTCTCTGGACGCGTTTAATGCAGAGGGACTCGGTTCCGCATCCGTCGTCGTGATCGAGATTCAGGAGGGTCGGCGCATGAGGTCGCTCGGGCGCGTCGTGGCGGTGACGTGCGTCGCCGTGCTGGGTGTCGCACAGGCCGTCGCCATGGCTGCACCGGCCGGTGCCGGCGACATCCCCGAGGACCAGGTCGACGTGCCGACCATCGACGGGGTCACGATCACCGCGACGTACCGCTATGAGGGTAAGCCGTTCTTCGAGGGCGGATTCATCCTGCCGCGACCGCAGATGGACAACTTCGTGAGCATCGACTGTGGCCCGAACGGCGCGGTCAACCCGGTCGGCGGGCCCGGCGGCGCGCCCGAGTGCGGGTTCCACCCGGCGGTGACGGAGGCCACGGTGACCATCACGGGCGCGGCGCCGTGGTTCGACGTCGCGAAGTCGTTCGAGATCGTCCCGTACTGGAGTTTCGACGACGAGACCTACGTGAAGGGCGACCCGATCACGATCAGGGCGCCGAAGTCGAGCAAGCTCACGCAGGCGCTGGCGGGGGAGCGCTACCAAGGCATCGCAACGGCCGTGAACCTCGAGGTCACGGCCACGGTCGAGAAGATCAAGTCCTGGGACGAGGAGACGACGAGCAAGCAGGCCATCGCGGACGTCGAGGGCCTCGATCGGGAGCTCGACGAGGCAAAGGGCGACCTGAAGAAGCTCCAGAAGAAGTACCCGCCCGCCAAGCAGGTGATCAAGGAGCAGCGCAAGGCGATCGACGCACTCCAAGCCGACCTCGCCGCGGTCGGCGGCATCAATGAGGGCCTCGACTTGGCGAACTGGAAGGAAAGGTTCGACGGTCACCTGCAGGATCTTGTGGACGCTTCGAACAACGTCCGGGGCAAGCTGGGTCTCATCTTGGTCTTCGAGGACGGAGACGCACCGCAGTCCGAGTAGACGATCAGAGGGTACGCGGCGATGTCGGGAGGGTGTCGCCGTCCTCGATCGGTCCTAACTCATCGAGAATTGGCGAGCAACGGCGTTGCCCTAACAAGCGCCAGGTCACGCCCCGCGGCGTGGTGGAAGTGAACCGCCCCGGGTTTCAGGGAGGCGGTGGACGACGAAGGAGACAGGCGATCTCGCTCACACGGCGGAGCGTTTGCGAACTGTCGAGAGCATGCTACTGATAAGTCATGCGCTTCAGTCCTCAATCAGTCCTCAGCCAACGAGAACTGCTGAACACGCTGCGAAACAGTGAGCAATGAAATCGCAGGTCACGCCGCAGTTCTCGGCGAACTCGGTCGTGTCCAGCGCCGCCTTGCCGCTACTCCAGCTCATCCACGCTTCACTTGTCACAGCGCTAGTCCTCCAGGACGAAGGGACAGTGTCGGCAACCCGAAAGCGTCATTGCTGACCAGCCGGGTCGGCGAGCGAGGCGGCCGATCGCAGGAGAGTCGTGAAGTGCTGCGCGTGAGGTAGCCATGACTTGGCCATGGTTTGTCCATGACCGCTCTAGCGTCCCGCGCGTTCAAATGGGTGCGATGTGGCTAGGACGCTTGGAAGGCTCCTGCCGATGAACGCATCTCACTGATCACCACGCCGGCCACCACGACGATCGCGCCGATAGGCATCACGAGTGTCCAGAAGAAAGACGCGGCGAACACGGCGCCGATGATGATCAGCGCGTTCCCGAGTCCACGCGCATTCGGTCGTTTCCACAAGCCTGCGGCGAGTGCGGCAGCACCAACGAGCGCAACGGCGAACCAGACGGGGACGTCGCTCTCGTCTCCAGCTCCCGCGGCTAAGGAGACCGCCATGAGAAGCTGCGCTAACAGGAGCAGTGCTGCCATTGGAGCCCACCAGGCCTGCTTGAGTACTGGCGACACGGATGCCCACCCTTCACTGAAGGCCTCCGGAGTGGAGGCCAGTGCACCCGGTCCATCTCGGCACCTGGCGTGGCCGAGGGACTCGACGCCGCCACCCTCTCACGTTTGGCGAGTCACGGCATGTAATGCACCAGCGCGCGTACAGCGTTACCAAGCAACGGACGAGTGGACCGGTGTCGGTGTCGGCATCGCGGTAGGGGCGCGGCCCACAAGCTCATCTCAAAATCAACGCGCAAACGGGTGTCCGGCGTGATCCATCGGTGACCGGTGCGATCGCTCTCACCCGCTGAAATGGCTCGGCGTAGTTGACAACGATCGTCCTCGCTCTGAGAGCGCGAGGATCCGACATCGCTACTGCGAGCAGGTCTTCTCCTGCTGGTCGAGGGCGTCCAGTTGGTCTTCGATCTCGCGCTTCTTCGCCTTCCGAGCGTCCTTGTCGCCCGTGTAAAGCCTCCCGAGCCCCTTCTTCTGCTCTTCAAGTGCTTCGCGTTGCGCATCCAGCTCCGCGCACGAAACGCGTTCGGCGGTCGTGGTGGTTGTCACGACGGGTAGAGCCGTTGTCGTCGTCGTCACCTCACTGGACGGGTCGTCGCCACCTTTCGCGACGAGCAGGAGAACCACAGCTGCGGCAGCGATCGCTCCGAGGAGGGCGAGCGTCGTCGGCGCTTTGCGCCCGGATCGCACCCGCTTCGCGGTCGGCGCTGCCAGGGGAGGCGCGAGAGTTTGCGTCGCTGTCGCAGGCTCCGGTTGCATCGAGACCGTCGTCTCGTCCGCGGTTCGCAGACGGCTCGCGACCTCTTCCGCCGTCGGCCGCGTCGCGGCGTCCCGCGCAGTCATGGCGCCGAGCAGGGCCTTCCACCGCACTCCGACGCTGTCGGGAATGACCGGGTCCTTCGTCAGTCGCGCAAGCGCTGCTTCATTGGGCGGTCCATCGAACGACTGCTCACCGGTGAGACACTCGAGGAGCACGAGACCGAGCGCGTACAGATCGGCCGGCGGGCCCACCTCGGCACCCTCAACTTGCTCCGGTGCCATGTACGCAGCGGTGCCGATCGCAGTGGCAGGCGCCGTGAGGTGCGTCGCTTCGGTGAGTCGCGCGATACCGAAATCGGCAAGTCGGGCGCGATCGTGCTCATCGATCAGGATGTTCGATGGCTTCACATCGCGGTGCACCACGCCCTGTGAGTGCACATAAGCGAGGGCATCGGCCAGATCGGTCGCGAACCGCGTCGTTCGATCATCGTCGAGTGGCTTGCTCCCCGTCAGCAGGCTGGCCAACGTCGGCCCGTCGACGAGCTCGAGCACCAAGTACGGCTCTGTCTCGTGCTCGTCCGCGTCGAGCACGCGGACAAGGCCCGGGTGATCGAGCGCGGCAAGCAACCGCGCCTCCGCGTCGAAGCGGCGACGATCCGCCGGCTCCGGCCCGTGGAACACCTTGACTGCGACCTTCCGATCCAGGCGTTCATCCAGAGCGCTGAACACGGCGGCCATCCCGCCTCCACCCAGCCGCGACTCGACGCGATAGCGATCACCGACACGAGACCCCACATCGATCACAAGTCGACCTCCATAGCAATGTCTAGTGGTCCAGCAGACACCGTCAACCGGTCCGAACGGGTCGCTGGGAGCTCAGGACGGAGCGGACCTGACCACACAACGCCGCACTGTCTTGGGCTGAAAGGTGCCCGGGCGGGCCACGATCGCGGATCATGGACGATCACCGTGAGGGGGCAGGGGATGCCGCGTGCTGCTGATGTCGCGATGGCTCTCACTCCTCAACCAGTCCTCAGCTCAACGAGAACTGTGAGCAATGCTGCGCAACAGTGAGCAATGAAGTCGCAGGTCACGCAGGGTTTCGGCGCGTTTCTGCAGGTCACGAGAGCGCCGCAGACAAGATCCGGCGTACGCGTCGGCTCACCACCACTTTTCTGGCCTGTTACCGTTCGCCCGGGTGGGCTGACAACGGAAAGCAGCTGTAGTGAAGCTTCGGGCCGCGACCCTCGTCGCGCTCGTCACCGCCGTGTCCTGTCTCCTGGTGCCTGTGAGTGCCGGTGCCCAAGATGAGGTCACCTTCCCGGCGGGCCCGTGGGTTGCCCAGGTCTACTTCCGCGGCGGGATCGGCGACGAGGCGGGCGGAGCGGCCGTGCGTGGCAGCCACATCTTCTTCACCGTCACCATCAGCGAAGAGGGCAAGGTCGTCGCCGGCGAGATGGAAGTCGACATCCTCTTCACGACCGCGATCGCTGACCTCACGGGCACCGCGCGCTACACGGGCACGTTGCTGATGAGCGGCACCGCATCTCAGCTCCTCGCGTCCGGCACGCTGCACATCGACCTAGAGACCACCGATGGCGATATCACGATCCCGCTCTCGCGCGAAGAGGAAACCGCATGGGAATTCTCGCCAAACAGCGCGACGTGCAGTCAGGTACGCGGCGAGCTGTTCGCGGGAGGTCGTGAGGTCCAGGAGGCGGCGGGCTTCACGACCAGCATCGAGAGCAAGTTCCGGGCACTCCCGGACCTCTCGGACGAGCTGGAGGCCAAGCTGGCCGACCTCGACGCGAAGGTGAGCGCGGCGCTGGCCGGTGAGGTCACCGCAGAGATCGTGCTGGATCTGGTGCGTGAGGCCGAGGCGATCCGAGCCGAGATCGCTCACTTGTCGAAGTGCAAGCAGAAGGTCCCGAAGGGCTTCAAGCCTGGCGGCAGCGGCGATGCCTGGCTCGAGGGCATCCTGACCACGCTGCTCTCGAAGGCGCTCGAGACGCCGGGGGCATACGACGCGCACGAGCTTGTCTCACTGTTGAACTCAGGTGTGCGCGGAGGTGCCGTCGGGGCGTCGAGCAGTGATCCCGAGGCCGCGGCGCAGCTACTGAGCGACTTCGACGATGCGCTGAGCGGCGCGTTGGGGGCGGCGATCAACGCCGGCGACGCCGCGGCCATCAAGGACATCTATATCGCGGCGGTGCAATACGGCTTGACCGATCTTGCGGCCGAGGCCAAGGCCGCATTGTGAGCGCGCGACGTGTGCTGCTCGCAACGATCGTGCTCGTCGTCGCGGCGTGGCCGGTCCCCGCGGTCGCGGGCGAATCGGTCGAGGGGATCAAGAGGATCACGGTGCTCGGACCGCCCGAGCGCAATGCGGGCCAGACACCCACGTTCTCCTGGAAGCCCGCGCCTGGCGCGAGCACTTACCAGCTGGTGGTCCTCGCGCCTGAAGGGCCGCTGTGGGCCTGGCAAGGTGAGGAGACCAAGGTGCGGCTCGGCGGGCTGCCCACGAAGCCGCCAGCTGGAACCAGTGGCCCGGCGCTCGTGGCCGGGTCGTGCTGGAGCGTGACGGCGCTCGACGACGCCGGCCACGTCGTCGCGGCCAGCAGCCTGCGGCCAGCGTCGCCGGCTGGGTCGAGAGTGAATTGCGGTGAGAAGCCGGTGGCGAAGCCGGTGACGCCGAGCAAGGCATCAGGCGACGAGCAGATCGCCTTCTATTCGGAGCGCGACGGCAACCGCGAGATCTACGTGATGGACGATGACGGATCGGGGCTGACCAAGCTTGCCGCGGACCCTGCCGACGACTCGGACCCCGTCTGGTCGCCGGACCGCAAGCAGATCGCGTTCGACTCGCGACGCACCGACGACAACAAGGACGTCTACGTCATCAACGCCGATGGCTCGGATCCTCGGCGACTCACGACCGACGACGCCCTGGACGACTATGCGACGTGGTCGCCCGACGGGAAGAAGATCGCGTTCACGACCACCCGCCATGGTCTCCGCGAGATCTATGTGATGAACGCCGACGGCTCCAAGCAAACCAACCTCACGAACGCCCCCAACAGCGATGAGGCGTACCCGTCGTGGTCACCCGACGGCACCAAGATCCTGTTCTTGAGCCGTCGCGACGAGAACAACGAGGTCTACGTGATGAATGCGGATGGGACCCGACAGCGGAACCTCACCAACAACCCGGCCGATGACTCGAATGGCTCGTGGTCACCCGACGGCAAGCAGATCGCGTTCGACACCGATCGAGACGGGAACAACGAGATCTACATCATGAATGCTGATGGCTCCCAGCCCGAGCGCATCACCAACGAGCCCGCGAGCGACTTCGGGCCGTACTGGTCGCCCGATGGGACCAAACTCGTCTTCAGCAGCGAGCGCGACGGCAGGTACGAGGTCTACGTCATCCGATCGGACGGGTCTGGGCCGACACGGCTGACCAACGATCCCGCCGACGACTTCGCCTCGGACTGGGCGTGAGCAGTCCTCAGCGCCCACATTTCTGGCCTCATCGCTGACCCCACTGGAGTCGTCGTGCTCTAGAACACGCCCACTTCGTCTCACGTCGATCCCCGAAAATCTCACGTTTAGTGGTGATTTGTCCCCAGGTTTTGCACGGAAAGTGGTATTCGGGGGAGACTGGCTGGGGAGAACCGCGAGGGAGCTGGTCACGCCGGCGCCACGGAGGGTGGGCACATGGGCTGGGTGCGGCGCGGACTGGGGGCGGCACTGACGCGTCCGATCCTCGTGGTCGCCCTGCTCGCCGTTGGTCTCCCGCTCCTCGACCACCTCGAGTCGAGCGCAGCCGCGGTGTCGACCCAAGCAGGGTTCATCGAAGAGTCCGTCCTGACCGGGCTCATCGAACCGACCGCGGTGCGCTTCTCACCGGACGGGCGCGTCTTCGTCGCCCAGAAGAGCGGGCTCGTCAGGGTGTACGCCTCGCTCAGCGATGCCACGCCCACCGTGTTCGCCGACCTGCGCACGATCGTTCACAACTTCTGGGACCGCGGTCTCCTCGGGTTGGAGTTGCATCCCGACTTCCCAACCACGCCCTACGTCTACGTGCTCTATACGT
>JANOHN010000224.1:0-7164 GCA_031406505.1 Acidimicrobiia bacterium
TCGACCAAGCCGTGGCCTTCTACACCCGGCTCTTCGGCGTGGAGCCGAACAAGCGCAAGCCGGGCTACGCCAACTTCGCGGTCGCCGATCCCCCGCTCAAGCTCGTGCTCTTCGAGGCGCCCGACGCGCCGGAGCGTTTGAACCACCTCGGCGTCGAGGTCGAGACAACCGAAGAGGTGGGCCGCGCCGCCCAACGCATCGCCGACGCCGGCCTCCCGACGGTGAACGAGGACGCCACCACCTGTTGCTACGCGGTGCAGGACAAGGTGTGGATCGAAGGTCCCGACGGACCGTGGGAGTGGTACACGGTGCTCGCCGACGCCGAGACGATGTCGTGCGCGTCTACGGACTGCGCCTGAGCTAGCGGCGGAGCACGTCGAGGAGGACGGCAGCCGGGATCACCTGGGCACCTTCCGCCTCGGCGTTCTCCCGCACCCAGTGGTCTGACGACGCCACGATCACCGGCACGCGCTTCGGGCGCGACGAGACCTCGCGCACCACGACGGGATCGGCCTCCTCCCCTGCCTCGGAGAACAGCACCCGCACGCCCGCACGCTTCGGCGGTTGCACGCCCACGACGTCGGCACCGTCGAACACCACGACCACTTCGCATCGAACCCGCAGGTGCAAGCGCTCGAGCGCGGCGACGAGTCGTTCACGTTGCTCGGCCGGGACGGCGTCGGGCCAGCCCGTCATCGACGCGTTGTAGCCGTCGACCACGAGCACCACACCCCGCGTGCGGAGCATCGTGTCGAGCGCTTCCGGCGTGTCCGCTTGCATCCCAGGAGGACACGGGGCCTTCGTGCGCCGTGGCGCCGCCGCACCTTCGGGGGTCGCGTCCGGACTCGCGGCTGGGACCATGTCGCGGGCTCGCCGCGTGAGCCCCTCGAGCGCCGCGGCTAGATGCCGTGCCTCTTCCGATGCCGCCGCAAGCGCGTCAACCTCCGGCCGCGACAACGGCGCCGGCGCTTCGGAACGGGCCTCCTCGCGTCCCTCGAGCTCCCGACGCGCCATGCGCAACTCGTGCTCTGCCTCACGGGCTCGGTCGGCCTCGCGTCCGAGCCGCGCCTCGGCATCATCAGCCCGGGCGATCGCTTGCTCGGCGACGAACTCTGCGTCGCGACGCCGGCGATCGGCCTCTTCCGCGTCGCTCGTGGCCCGCTCTTCGCGCTCTCGGCGCGACGCGCGCTCGTCGCGAAGCTCGGCATCGATCCGAGCCACCTCAACCAAGGCTTCGTCGCGCGCGTGCTCCGCCCGGCGCCGGGCCTCGTCGACGGAGCCAAGCCGCGTCTCCCACGCCTTGGCGTCGTCGTCATGCTCTTGCTCGGTGCGCTCCCGCTCCGCGAACGTGCACACCATGCCCAGACCGAACGTCCAGCCCTTCGGACGCGACGCGTACAACGCCGACGCGAGCAACGGGAGGTCGGCTCGCGCTGCTGCGTCGGTGACGCGCTCGAGCGCCGACTCCACTGCCCAGGCTTCGAGCGCCGTCTCGACCTCGGCCTGCTCGCAGAACTTCTCCACCACCTGCTCACGAAAGACGTCGTCGACGTCGAGCGCGCGACGAAGCTGCTGGCGGGCGGGGCCGCTCGTGGTGAGCCGGCGACGATCGAAGCCGATGAGCGGACGAAGGACCGAGGGCAGATCGCCGGGCGGAAGCTTGGCGAGCACCGCGGCGGCCACGTCGAGCAACGGCACGAGCAAGGTCTCGGGGACCGGGAGCGACTCGATCAACTGCGCGGCTTCGCGCTTCGTGGAGGTGCTCATTGGTCGGCCGGTGCTTCCGCCGGCACGGTGTCGATGTGGTCACCGGCCGCGCCGCACCACCGACACGTCACTTCCTCGATGCGCTCTTCCAGCACGGCCTCGTCCTCGACGCTGAGCTCACCACCCAAGTTGAAGTGGTGGAATGCGCGCGTCCGACGCGAAGCAACGACGTCGAAGCGGGTGAGGTTCCCGCAAGCAGAGCAGCGATAGCGAGGCCCCATGCGGGCCAGTGTACCTGGAGGGCTGCGGATTCCGAACAGGTGTTCGGCCCCAGCGCCCGCGGCGCCGAGCTATGGCGTGCGCCGATTCCCCTGCGAGCGACCGGCACCGACGAGCGCGAACTCGTCGTCCGGCGCGCCGCCGCGGTGCGAGAAGCGATCGACCAACGCGAGGAACACCGTGACGAGCACGGCGGTCGCCAGCGCCCACAGCGCCACGATCACCACGAGGGGCACGAAGCGACCGAGGTCGTGCTTCACGATCACGTCGAGCAGCTTCTGACCGGTCAGGTACCCCGCTTTCCGAGCCGGGAGCCCGACGGCGACGAGCGCGATCGGCAGCGCGACCACCCACACGAGGATGCGGACGAGACGGGACGGTGCGCCAGAATCCCGACTTGGTTGCCGAGCCGGTGGCGCATCGGCGCCGGCGGCCGTGATCGTGACCGGCCCCGCGCTCGCGGCGGGAGTTACGACCGGAACCTCGGGTTTCGGAAGCACCGCCGTGCCGGGATCCGCGCCGCCACGGCGCCGGCGCGGCGCTGGTGGCGCGGCCGCGCCCGACGACACCGCGCGGGCCTCGCCACGCGGTGTACCGCCGGCGGCGGCGGGATCGGGCGTGACCGGAGGCGCCTCGGCCGCGGATCCACCACGGCGACGCGCCCGCGGCGGCGGCGCGACACCAGGGTTGGACGACGCCGAGAGCTTGAGGCCGCGCCCGCAACGACCGCACGTGATCGTGTCGGGTGGAGGCGAGCCGACGCGCGTGTGAGCGCCGCATGACGGGCACTGGAGCGATTCAGCCATCCTCAGGATCCTGCTTCTCGAGCGGCGACGCTCGTGCGGACGAATGCTTCCAATGTGGCGGCCGCCCGACCGTCGTCGATCGACGCGAACGCAAGCTCGAGCCCACCGGCGAGATCGTCGGTGAGACCCGCTACGACCAGTGCTGCTGCCGCGTTGAGCGCGGCGATCTCGCGCGCCGGACCGGGTTGACCGGCGAGCACATGGTGCACCACCGCGGCGTTGGCGCCCGCATCGCCACCGGCGAGGGCCGATGGTTCCACGGTCGACAGCCCGAGCACCACTGGATCCACCTCGTACTTGGTGACCTCGCCGCTGCGCAGCTCGAGCACCGTGGAAGTCGTCGTGGTGGTGAGCTCGTCGAGGCCGTCGTGCCCGTAGAAGACCAGCGCGTGCTCGGCGCCGAGCTCGGCGAGCGCGCCCACGACGCGCTCGGCCATGGACGGGTCCGACACGCCGACCGTGCGCCGGGTGGCGCCCGCGGGGTTCGCGAGCGGCCCCAAGAAGTTGAAGGTGGTGGGAGCGCCGAGCTCGCGTCGAGGCCCCGCCGCGAAGCGCAACGCCGAGTGGTAGCGCTGCGCGAAGCAGAAGCCGATGCTCGCCTCGGTGATGCACCGCGTGACGCCGGCGGCATCCAGGTCGATCACCACGCCGAGCGCTTCGAGCACGTCAGCTGAGCCGCATTGGGATGACATCGCCCGGTTGCCGTGCTTCGCGACCCTCGCACCCGCACCCGCGACAATGAGCGCCGCCATGGTCGAGACGTTCACCGTGCCGGCGCGATCGCCACCGGTCCCGCACGTGTCGACCAGCGGGACATCGCCCGGCACCTCGACCCGCTCAGCGAACCGCAACAACGTGCGCACGAGCGCGGCGAGCTCCTCGGGCGTCTCGCCCTTCGCTCGCAGCCCGACCGCGAAGCCGGCGATCTGCGCGTCGGTGGCGTCACCGGCGAGGATCGCGCCGAGCGCCCGCTCCGCGAGCTCCGCCGGCAGGTCGTCGCGCCGCATCAACTGACCCATGACCTCGGACCAGAGGTTCGCGGCGGCGCCGTCAGCCATCAGTCCCACCACAGATCGTGATCGAGGACGCCGCGCGCGATGAGACCGAGCTGCACCTGCGTGGTCCCCTCGACGATCGTGAGCTGTTTGGCGTCGCGGTAGTAGAGCTCGAGCGGGTGGTCTTCCATATACCCCGCGGCCCCGAGCATCTGGAGCGCTTCACCGGAGACCTTCACCGCGACCTCCGTGGCGAGGTACTTCGCCATCGACAGGTACGGCACGTACTCCTTGGTGAACTGCCCGCGGTCGGCCATCCACGCGGCGCGGTACGTCAGCAAGCGGGCCGCCTCGATCTCCGCAGCCAGCTCGGCGATCTTCCACTGGATCCCCTGGAAGTCGGCGATGTGCGCGTCGAACGCGCTGCGCTGCTTCACGTACTCGACGGCGTACATGAGCGCGCCCTCCGCGAGGCCAATACCTCGCGCCGCGACGATGGGTCGCATCGCGTTGAGCCCGAGCATGGCGAGCCGGAAGCCCCCGATCTCGCCAACCACGTTCTCGGCCGGGACCCGCACGTCGTCGAGGATGAGCTCGCCAGTGTCGACGCCCTTGACACCCATCTTGCGGTCGACCCGTCCCACCTGGACGCCCTTCCAACCCCGTTCGACCACGAATGCGGTGATGCTGTCGTGGGCCCGCGACTCGGCCGGACCAGTCTTGGCGAACACGCAATACCAGTCGGCTTGGCGCACTCCCGACATCCAGCACTTCGTACCGGAGAGCACCCAGTCGTCGCCGTCGGGCCGCGCCCGCGTGCGGATGCCCATCACGTCGCTCCCGGCCTGGGGCTCAGAGAGCGCGAACGAGGCGCGGGCCTCGCCCGTCGCAACCGGCGTGACGTAGCGGCGCTGTTGCTCGTCGCTCCCCGCGATCAGGAGCGGGCCAGTGGGGAGCCGCGTGAGGAGGAGCATGAGCGCCGCGGCCTGCGAGTACTTGGCAACCTCTTCGATCGCGATCGTCAGCCCGGAGATGCCGGCGCCGGAGCCCCCCAGCTCCTCGGGAACGCACAGCCCGGTGAGGCCGGCGTCGACGAAGAGATCGAAGATGTCTTGGGGATACTCCTCGGAACGGTCGATCTCGCGCGCCCGCGGTGCGATGCGCTCCTGCGCAAGCTTGCGAACGCTCGCTTGGAGCTCCACGAGCTCCGGCGGAAGATCGAACTGCACCGCAGCAGGATAGAGGGGACGGGCTCGACGCTCCCGACGCTCATCCGGCTGGAACCGTTGGTGAACTAGGCCGTGCGGCGCCGCTGACGAATGAGGCGACGGCGCTCGCGCGCAGTCATGCCACCCCACACGCCATCCTTCTCACGCGTAGAGACCGCGTATTCGAGGCACGAGTCCACGACCGGGCAGAGGTCGCAGATCGCTTTCGCCTCGTCCGCGGCGGCTTCATCTTCTTCCGCGGGATGGAAGACCTGGGGGTCAACGCCCTGGCACCGCGCCTGGTCGCGCCACGTGCCTCTCATAGCAACTCGCTCCTTGCTGCCCCGGGGGAAGGCCAGCCTTGGTAAAACGGCCAACCCCGTGCCGGTATTCCAGTTGTCGACCATGACCTCGACGAACCTGAGTCCCGATCGTCCGATTCGCGTAGAACGCGGGCCCCGGCTCCGTCCGTTTCCGGCGACGAGCGACCCGTAGGATCGCCGAGCGTGACCACCGCCCCGAACCGCGTGGGCCAAGGCACCGCAATCGGCCTCGCAGCAGCACTGGCGGTCCCGGCGGTGGTGCTACGGGCCACGGGCACCCATCCGGCACCCGTCGCCGGCTCGATCGTCTTCGGCGTCGCAGTCGTCGGGGCGGCGTTCCTCATGGCCTGGGGCGCCGAAGCCCTCCAGGTCGACGTGTCCAAGGGCCTGGCACTGGCCGTCCTCGCGTTGATCGCGGTGCTCCCGGAGTACGCAGTCGACTTCACCTTCGCCTACAAGGCGGGATCCGATCCGGACCAGTACGCGCCGCTTGCACTGGCGAACATGACCGGCGGGAACCGGCTGCTGATCGGCGTGGGATGGGCGCTCGTCGTGCTGCTGGCGGCCTGGCGAATCAAGAAGATCGCTCGAGAACGCGGCTACGCCGGCACCGTCGAGACCGACGTGCGCCTCGACCGGCCTCACGCGGTGGAGATCGCGTTCCTCGCGGTGGCCACGCTCTATTCGCTCACGTTGCCCCTCAAGCGCCGACTCACGCTGTTCGACGCGGCCATCCTCGTTGGGCTCTTCATCGTGTACATGGTGCGCGTCTCGCGCGCCCCGGCGAGCGAACCGCATCTCATCGGACCAGCCGAGCTACTCGGCTCACTGCCAAAGAAGCGGCGACGGGTTGCGGTGGGAGTCGTGCTGTTCTCGGCCGCGGGCGCGATCATCATGAGCGCGGAGCCGTTTGCAGAGTCGCTCGTCAAGAGCGGCTCGGAGCTCGGCGTGAGCAAGTTCCTGCTCGTGCAATGGCTCGCACCGTTGGCTTCGGAGAGTCCCGAGCTCATCGTGGCCGCGCTCTTCGCGTGGCGGCTCAACACGAATGCCGGGCTCGGCACCCTCGTCTCGTCGAAGGTGAACCAGTGGACGTTGCTCGTGGGCACACTCCCCGTGGTCTTCGTGATCGCGGGCGGCTCGACCCGCGGGCTGCCGCTCGACGCCCTCCAGCGCGAGGAGCTCTTCCTCACGGCGGCGCAGTCGGTCTTTGCAGTGGCCGTGCTCACGAGTCGCAGCATCAGCGTGCGAGAGGCGCTCGCGCTGTTCGGCTTGTTCATCGGGCAGTTCGTGCTGGGTGGCGTGCTCCCGTCCGACATCCATCATTGGGAGCGAATCTCGGTTTCCATCATCTACATGGTGTTGGCCACACTCATCCTCATCCAGCAACGACGCAGGATCCGTCCGTTGCTGCGCGACGGGTTCCGCACGCCGGTCGAGGAACTCATCCACGAGGATCCCATCTACGACACGACGGCGGCCCTCGCCGGCGGCTCGGGCGCGCCATGACGGAACCCCGACAACCGTCGCCGAGCGACGCCACCCCGAGCATCGATTGGCGAAGCTGCGCGCGCGGTGCGGTCGTCGGTCTTGCGATCATTGTGCCGACCACGATCATCCGCGTGGTGCTCGATCGAGAGGTCGACAACTTCGACGACAGCGGCTGGATCTACCCACTGTTCCTGCTGATCCTGATCGGCTACTCCTCGGCCGGCTGGGTCGCCGCCCGGGCCCGGCCTGACTCGCCGCTCACGCATGGCTCGGTCGCGGGGTTGGGCGTGTTCGTGGTGTGGATCCCCGTGCGGATCGTCATCTGGGTCGCGCGCGAGGACGATCGCGGGCTGTTCAG